>JAYTEJ010000022.1:0-5168 GCA_043735365.1 Acidobacteriota bacterium | reverse complement strand
CGCAGCGCGGCGCCGCGAACGACTCGATCAGCGCGGCATCGATGTCGGCGTCGCCGTCAGGCGCCGACGCCGGCACCGCCTGCCATGCCGGGTTGGCGGCCGCCATGTTCGCCTGAACCGTTGCGCGTGAAGCGCGCTCGCCGCAGCCCAGGCACACGACCTCGTCGAGGCGGCCGTGCAGATCGACGACCGTCCGGCTGCCGGCCCGCTGGTGCAGGCCGTCGACGTTCTGGGTGACGAGCCGGGAGAGCGTGCCCGCAGCCTCCCACGAGGCGAAGGCGCGATGCGCGGCACCAGGGGCCGCGGTCGTAAAGCGCGGCCAGCCCGCATAGGCGCGCGCCCAGTAGCGCCGGTAGACCGCTTCCTCGGTACGGAAGGCCTGGATCATCACCGGCTGCCGCCGCTTCCACTCTCCCTGGTCGTTGCGGTAGTCGGGAATGCCCGACGCGGTGCTGCAGCCGGCCCCGGTAAGCGCGAAGACGTGGCGGTGGCCGGCGACCCAGCAGCGTAGCCGTTCTTCGGTCTCGTTGGGCATGCCCATCGTCGTGATCGTACCCCAGCGGGGCGCCGTCCGCCCGGCTCAGGGGGCGCACGTCAGGCTTATACTCGTGGGCCTCAACCGGCCACGCTCCCGGACAGGCATTGAGCGCAATCACAGACGCTTCAGGAGACCAAGACGATGAAATCCTTCCTGCATGCCACGGCCGTTGCCGTCTTCGTGCTCACGCTGCCGTATGCCGCAGACGCCGGTGGTGCCGTGGCGGCCGCGCAGGCCACGCCCCAGGTATCGGCCGCGGACGCCGCACCATTCCTCGGCGAGTGGACGCTGGCGCTGCAGGGCCCCAATGGTCCCGGGGCGTTCACGCTGACGATCGGCGCCGTCGGCGACAAAGTCACCGCCGAAATCTCCTCCGAGACGCTCGAGAAACAGCCGATCACCACCATTGCCATCAGGGGGAAAAGCCTCAATCTTGGCTATTCATTCCTCTACGAGGGCAACCCGGTCGACGCCGTCGTGACCTTGACGCCGGACGCGGAAGGCAAGACGGCCGCGCAGATCGACTTCGCCGGCGGCGCCTATGTCATGAACGGGACGGCGACGAAGAAAGAGAAGGGTAAGGAGAGCCCGTTATGATGGATCCATGGCAGGCTGGCGTCTGGAGCACACCTACACGGATCTACCGCAGCTCTTCTGGGCGGACGCGGCACCCACTCCGGTCAGCCAACCGCGGCTGGTCGCGTTCAACCGACCGCTTGCCCTCAGGCTCGGACTCGATCCGGAGGCGCTCGATCGTCCCGAGGGGGCGGCAATCTTCGCCGGCAACGCCCTTCCCGGCGGCGCCCGGCCGATCGCTCAGGCCTACGCCGGCCATCAGTTCGGCCACTTCACGACGCTCGGCGATGGCCGTGCCATTCTCCTCGGCGAGCAGATCACGCCCGCCGGCGACCGCGTCGACATCCAGCTGAAAGGGGCCGGCCCGACGCCATACTCCCGCCGCGGCGACGGGCGCGCCGCGCTCGGGCCGATGCTGCGGGAATACATCATCAGCGAGGCGATGCACGCGCTCGGCGTCCCGACGACGCGGAGTCTGGCGGTGGCGGCGAGCGACGATCCGGTGTTTCGCGAGTCGGTGCTCCAGGGCGCTGTCCTCACACGCGTGGCCGCGAGTCATATCCGGGTCGGCACGATGCAGTGGGCGGCGGCGCACGCCGACCACGGGGCCGTGCGGAGCCTCGCCGACTACACGCAGGCGCGGCACTATCCGGAACTGGCCGGCTCGCCGGAGCCCTACCTCGCGCTGTTGGACGCCATCCTGGCGCGGCAGGCGTCACTGATCGCCCGCTGGCAGCTGGTCGGCTTCATCCACGGCGTGATGAACACCGACAACATGGCGCTCTGCGGCGAAACCATCGACTACGGTCCGTGCGCGTTCATGGACGCGTACGACCCGGCGACGGTGTTCAGTTCCATCGACGCCGGCGGACGATACGCTTACGGCAACCAGCCGCCGATCGCGCAGTGGAACCTGGCACGGCTGGCCGAGACCCTGTTGCCGCTCATCGACGCCAACGCCGATCGAGCGGTGGAGCGGGCGACGGCATCGCTGGATCGCTTTCCCGAGCTGTTCCAGCAGCACTGGCTCGACGGCATGCGCGCCAAGCTCGGACTCTTCACCGCGGAACCAGACGATGAAGCGCTGGCCGGCGATCTGCTCGCCTGGATGCAGCGCCGGTCCGCGGACTTCACCAACACATTCCGGCGGCTGACAGTGGGGAGTCCGGCCGACCCATCAACGGCCGCCGATCCCGAATGGGGGGCCTGGTATCGCCGATGGGAAGCCCGCCGCGGCCGCCAGCCGCAGCCGCCCGTCGAAGTCGAGACCCTGATGCGGCGGCACAACCCCGCCTTCATCCCTCGCAACCACAAAGTGGAGGAGGCGCTCCTGGCCGCAACCAACGGCGAACTGTCGGTAATGGATCGACTGCTCGAAGTTCTGGCCTCACCATACGACCACGACCGAGACCTGCCCGCTTTCAGCGACCCGGATGCTGGTGAGCAGGGCTACCGGACGTTTTGCGGCACATAAAACAAAGTGCCGGGAGGCGCCGGCGCACCGCGACGCGGGCGGCCAGAGTGCCAACGGTGCCAAGGTGCGCGCTGCTGAAGCGCGATGCTAGACTGCACGGACAGCAGCATGAGGATCCGTCTCTGACTACCGTGTCGTCCGCTCGAGAGTCGCGGCTCGGGGCGGGGCGCCGGTCCGTGTGGCGCCGATGACGCGCGTCGGCGCACCCGGCTCGCGTCGCACCGCCGCGCGCCCGGCCTGGACGGCATGGCCGCAATCGCGCCTGCTCGACCTGCCGCTGCGCGATCTCGGGCTGCACATCGAATCGGTGTCCTGGGTCGCCAGCTGCATCGCGGAGCTTGAAAACGACCTGGCGCGGCGCAAGATCCGCTTCCGCCCGCACTTCTGGTTTTCAACCGACTGGTTCACACCCAACGGCGTGCCAGGGGTCGCGGTGCCGTTCTACCTCGGACATCCCAAGCTGATGCGCCTCGAGCGCACGCAAATGCTCGAAGTCGAGGGCGGCAGCCGCGACAGCTGTCTCAAGATCCTGCGGCACGAGTCCGGCCACGCGTTCCAGCATGCCTATCGACTCCAGCTGCGGCCGGAGTGGCGCCGGCACTTCGGCAGCCCCGGCCGCCGCTACCCCACGGAGTACCGCCCCAACCCCGCGAGCCGCCGGTTCGTGCAGCACCTGCGGCTCTATTACGCCCAGAGCCATCCGGTGGAAGACTTCGCCGAGACCTTCGCCGTCTGGCTGCAGCCGCGCGCGGTCTGGCGCAAGCGCTACGCGGGCTGGCCGGCGCTGCGCAAGCTCGAGTACGTGGACACGCTGATCGCCGAGATCGCCGAGGCCACGCCCCCCGTTCGAACCCGGCGTCAGGTCGAGAGCCTGCCGACGCTGGCGATGACGCTGCGCGAGTACTACCGGCAGAAGCGCGAGCAATACTCGATCGAGCACCCCGACATCTTCGACCGCGATCTGCTGCGCCTCTTCTCGGACGCAGCCCGCCACAGCCGCTCGGAGCGGGCCTCCGTCTTCCTCCGGCGCAATCGCGCCGACATCAGGCGGCTGGTGGCGCGCTGGACGGGTGAGTATCAGTTCACCGTCGACCAGGTGCTGGCCGACATGATCGGCCGCTGCCGGGAACTCAAGCTTCGCGCCGTCGGCTCGGAGCGCCGGTTGCGCATGGATGCCGCGCTCATGCTCACCGTCAATACGATGCACTTCCTCCACAGCCGCCGGCGATGGGTAGCGCTCTGAGAAGGCGCCGCGTCGTCGTGCTGGTGCACCCGGCGCTGGTGCCGCCGGACTCGCTGTCCGGGCACTCGCCGGAGGCGATCAACGAGTGGAAGACCGAGTACCACGTCGTTCGCACCCTCCGGCGACTCGGCCATGATGTCAGGGTGCTCGGGGTCCAGGACGAACTGCTGCCCATCCGGGAACTGGTGGCCGAGTGGCATCCGCACATCGTCTTCAACCTGCTCGAGGAGTTCCACGGCATCACCGAGTTCGACCAGCACGTTGTCAGCTACCTCGAGCTGCTGCGGATCCCGTACACGGGCTGCAACCCGCGCGGGCTGACGATCGCGCGTGACAAGGCGCTCTCCAAGAAGATCGCCGCCTACCACCGGATCCGGACGCCGCGGTTTGCCACCTTTCACCGGCGGCATCGGGTCCGCCGGCCGAAGGATTTGCCCTTTCCGCTGATCGTGAAGAGCCTCACCGAGGAAGCCTCGAAGGGCATCGCCCAGGCCTCGGTGGTCTATTCGGACGAAGAGCTCGCGGAGCGCGTCGCGTTCGTGCACAGCCGGGTGGAGAGCGACGCGATTGCCGAGGAGTACATCGAAGGACGCGAAATCTACGTGGCGGCCTTCGGCAACCTCCGGACGACGGTCCTGCCCGCCTGGGAGCTGCTGTTCGAGAACCTGGCGCCAGGCGCGGCGGCGATCGCGACCGCACGCGTCAAGCACAACCTGCGCTACCAGGAGGAGCGCGGGATCTTCCAGCAGCAGGCGATGGACCTGCCGGAGAAAGTCGCAGACCGCCTGATCCGCACCACCCGGCGGCTCTACCATCTGCTCCACCTCACGGGATACGCGCGTATCGACTACCGGCTGCGGGACGATGGCGAGCTGTTCTTTCTCGAGGCCAACCCCAATCCGGAGATTGCTCCCGAGGAGGAGTTTGCCTCGGCGGCCAAAGCCGCCGGAATCGAATATCCGGCGCTGCTGCAGAAGCTCCTCAATCTCGGGCTGAACGCCACGTGCTGACCAGCATCAGCTACGACAAGATGAGCTTCATGGACAAGCTCGAGGAGAGCAATCCGCGTCCGGATCATGACTTCGGCCTGAGCTGGAGCCGGAAGGAAGGTCAGGGGCGGTTGTTCTACATGGCGCTCGGCCACGACGAGCGCATCTACGCGATGACGCCGATGCTGGAGCATCTGCTCGCGGGGATGCAATACGCGCTCGGCGATCTGAAAGCCGACGACAGCCCGAGCCAGAAGTAGCGGTGGGATGCCGGGCGGCACGCCGGTGTCGCCCGCACCTCGAACGAGACACTTTGCCTCACGGCCGCTTGACGGCGCGATCCACAAA
>JAYTEJ010000021.1:0-7538 GCA_043735365.1 Acidobacteriota bacterium | reverse complement strand
ATGCTGGGGGTGGTGTTGTGGGCGTTCGTGGTGTCGGTGGGGGCCGAGGCGACGCAGCTCTTCAGCATCGAGCGCAACCCCTCGGGGACCGACGTGTCGATGGGCGTCGCCGGCGCCGCGCTCGGCGCGGTCCTGACCCGACGGGGACACGCGGCGTCTCGCTGACCGCCCGGACTCGGGCGGCACGCGTCAGGCGGGGGTGTCCAATATGCGGCGGATCTCGTCGAGGAGCTGACGCGGGCCGAAAGGTTTGGGAAGCAGCGGCGTCACGACTTCGGACTCGCCTTCGATTCCCCCGGCGTAGCCGGACATGTAGAGCACCTTGGCGCGGCTCTGGTGCGGCCGGATCAGGCGGACCATTTCGTAGCCCCGCATCCCGGGCATCATGACGTCGGCCAGGATCAGGTCAAAGGAGTTCGGCTGCGCCTCCGCGATGGCGACGGCGACCGTCGGGTCGCTCGCATCGACCACCTCGTAGCCCTGCCGGGTGAGGACCGAACGCGCCAGCCGGCGCAGCACTTCCTCGTCGTCCACGACCAGGATGCGCTCGGTGGCGACCGGGGCGGGGTGCGGGGCGTCGACGTGCGACCGAGGATCCGTATTCGTCACAGGTATAAGCGAGTGTGCAGCGGCACTTTACCATGCGCCGAGGCCGCGGGCCAACGGCAGGAAGGCATCGGTGGGGCGGCGGCACAGCCGGGGTGCCGTCGACCGGTCGGAGGCCCGCGGGCACGAATGATGCTAAGGGATCGGCAGCATGTCTGTTGACACACTTACGGAGGCTTCAAGATGAAAATTGTTCGTCATTCGCTCGCGGTATGCATGGTGGCCCTGTTCATGGCGCCGATAGCCAGCGCGCAGGATCATGTCATCGGGACGTCCGCGCTCGACAAGGCGGTGCAGCAACGCGTCGCCAGCGAGCAGGCGGACCGCAGCGCCATTCTGTCGGTGCTCCAGCGTCAGGAGGTTCGCGAGGTGGCGGCCAAAGCCGGGCTGTCGGTCGACCGGGCCGCGGCGGCGGTCTCGACTCTTCAAGGCGCCGATCTCGAGCAGGCGGCCTCCCAGGCCCGCGCGGTCCAGAACCAGCTCGCCGGCGGCGCGTCGAACATCGTGATTTCGACCACGACCGTGATCATCATCCTGCTGGTGGTGCTCATCCTTGTCGTCGCGAAATGATGAATTGATTTGAGGGTCCGGATCGTACGCCTTCTGGTCACCGCTGCCGTCATCGTGATGGCGGCGGTGACGGCCGTTCCGGCCCGCGCCCAAACCCCCGGCGCGGCGCTGCCTCTGCTCGACGTCCCCTACCTCCCCCAAAGCGAGGCTCTCTGCGGCGGCGCGGCCGTCGCCATGGTCATGCGCTTCTTCGGCGAGACCGGCATCTACGCCGAAACATTTGCCGGCCTGGTCGATCGAGACGCCGGAGGCATTCGCGGCCAGGACCTGATCGACGCCCTCCGGGCGCGCGGCTGGCAGGCGCAGTCGTTCAGCGGCGATGCCGCGCTGGTCCGCTCGTACCTCGACGCGGGACGTCCGGTGATCGCGCTCATCCAGGACCGGCCCGGCCGCTTCCACTACGTCGTCCTTGTCGGCTGGACCGGCGGCCGCGTCATCGTCCACGATCCGGCGCGGGCTCCCTTCCGTCTCCTCGACGAGCGCGCATTCACCGAGGCCTGGTCGGCGTCGGGATTCTGGACGCTGGTGGCCGGGCCGCCGCCGGCGCCGGCCACCGTACTGTCGCCGGCCGCCGCGCCGGCATCGCCGACCGCCGGAAACACGCCCTCGCCGCGCACGCCGTGCGATCCGATGGTTCAGGAAGCTGTCCGCCTGGCCGGCACCGGCGCGCTCGACGCCGGCCGTACGCTGCTCGAAGTCGCGGCCGCCGCCTGTCCGCTGTCGGCCGCTCCCTGGCGGGAAATGGCTGGCCTCCATGCTCTCCAAAGTGAGTGGCGGGATGCGGCGCACGACGCGCGCCTGGCGCTGGCAAACGACGCTGCGGACCCGCTGGCACTCCGGATCCTGGCGACGGCGCTCTTTCTCGACGGCGATCCCGACGGTGCGCTCGCCGCGTGGAACCGGCTGGGGCAGCCGATCATCGATCTCGTCAACGTGACCGGCCTCGAGCGAACGCGCTACCTGGCGGTGACGCGCGGAATGGGCCTGCGTCCGCAGCATTTGCTGACGCAGGCGGCACTCCAGGCGGCGAGGCGCCGGCTCGGAGAGCTGCCCGCCGCGCAGAGCACGCGGCTCGCCTACCGGCCCGCCGAACACGGTACCGCCCAGGTCGATGCCGCGGTGCTGGAGCGGCCGCTGGTGCCGCGCGGGTTCGTCGCGCTCGCGGCGATCGGCGTGCACGCGCTCAGTGACCGGGAACTGGCGGCGTCGCTGTCCAGCCCGAGCGGCGGCGGGGAACTCGCCACCCTGTCCTGGCGCTGGTGGGAGCACCGGCCCAGGGTCGGCGGCCGGTTTGCCGCGCCGGCGCCGTTCGGAGGCGTCTGGGCGGTGGATGGATTCACCGAGCGCCAGTCCTATACCGGGCCGCCCGGCGCCGCCGTCGTCGAGGAAGCGCGCCGCCGGGTGGCGGTCGAGGTCGCGAACTGGACGGAACGGGGCCTGCGGTGGGAGGTCACGTCAGGCCTCGATGCGTGGGACCGTCCGCGGCGCCGCGCCTTGTCGCTCGGCCTCGGCGTCGAGCAGCGGCTCGACGGCGACCGCGTGTCGCTGCGCGCCGGCCTCGACGCGTGGACGGGGGGGCTGTCGGCGTGGGGCAGCCGGGCGCTCGCGGAGTGGCGCTCGGCCACCACGCACGAAGGCACGGTCTGGCTGGCACAGGCGGGCATCGACCAGGTGGCGGACAACGCGCCGCGGGCGTTGTGGGCGGGCGCGGGCACGGGCCAGGGGCGCGACGCGCTGCTTCGCGCGCACCCTTTGCTGGACGACGGGGTCATCCGGGATGGCGTGTTCGGCCGCCGGCTGCTGCATGGCGGCGTCGAAAGCCGACACTGGCTGAGGCCGCGCGGCGTGATCCGGGTGGCCCCGGCGGTCTTCCTCGACGCCGCCCGCGCCGCGCGAGGGCTGCGCAACGCCGATCCTGCCGGCGAGGTCGATGCCGGGGTGGGGCTGAGAATCGCGGTGCCGGGCGCGGGCGTCGTTCGCGTCGACTACGCGCGCGGCCTGCGGGAACGCGTCGGCGCGCTGTCGATTGGCTGGACCCGGTAACCGGATCGCGAGCTAAAGCCGCGCCGCCGGCGAGCCGATATCTCTCGTGATGATCTGGTTTTTCGAGCGCCAGGACTCCCGCCTGCACTACGAAGTCCGGCGGCAGACCGACGGGGACGACTACGAGCTGGTGATTACCTGGCCCGACGGCCGGCAGGACGTCGAGCGCTACTCGGAGTGCGGGACGCTGCTGCAGCGGACGACGGTTCTCGAGTCCCGCCTCGAAGCTGACGGCTGGCAGCCGCCGCTGACCGGCCCCCGCCCTGGCGCCGCCGCGCGCAGAGGTCGCTCGTCCTGATCGCGCCTCACCGCAGCGCCGGGTACGGATCGATCGGCGTCCCTTCCCACCAGTGCTTCGACGCCGTGAGCCGGAACACCGCGAAGTGCAGGTGCGGCGTGTCCTTCGCCGCGTTGCCCGAGGTCCCGACGTACCCCAGCACCTGTCCCTTGCGCACCTTCGCGCCTTCCTGCAGCCCGTCCGCGTAGCGCTCGAGGTGGGCGTAGTAATAGCAGAACTGTTCGCCCGGATCGAACTGGTAAATCGTGATCCCTCCGGCCTTGCTGTAGAAGAGCCGTGCAATGGTGCCGTCTTCCACAGCTTTCACTGGTGTATTGCGTGGCGCCAGGATGTCGAGGGCCTCGTGCACGCGCGTCCCGCTACGCTTGTCCGCAAAGGAGTCCACCAGCTGGTCCGGACGGATGCCTTCGACCGGCATCTCCAGTGCGCGTCCCCTGATGTCGCCCGGCGCCGCGGGCAGCGGCGAGGCCGTGGGATCGGCGCGGCGGTCCGCCGAAGTGGCCGCGCCGCCAGGCGGGACGGTCGGGGGCGCCTCCTCCAGTATCGGGGAATCGATGTCGGCCAGCCCGTCGTCGGTACGCACCACCGGTGAAGTCGAGGGCGCCGGGGTGGCGACCAATCCGTACTTGCTGATGATCAGGCCGGCAAACAGCGCTCCCGCGACCAAGCCCGATGCCGCACCGAATCCGAACGAGCGCGCACGCGACGTGCGATCGGGGTCAGGCACCGGCTACTCCTTGAAGACGACGCGCGTGCCCGGTGAGACGAGGTTCGCCAGGTGCAGCGCGTCCCAGTTCGTGAGCCGGACGCAGCCGTGCGATTCGGTCCGGCCGATGGTCTCGGGGACCGGCGTGCCATGCAGGCCGTAGTGTGGCTTGGAGATGTCGATCCACACGAGGCCCACGGGATTGTTCGGACCCGAGGGGATCTTCGCCTTGGCGTGGTCTGCGTCCGCGTCCCAGAAGAGCGCCGGGTTGTAGTAGAACGTCGGGTTGTGCTGCATCCCGTTCACCTTCCACTCGCCGATGGGCAGCGGGTCGTGTTCGCTGCCGGTCGTCACCGGCGCATAGAAGACGGTCGTGCCCAAGGCGTCCGTGACCGTCAGCGATCTGTCGGCCTTGCCTACGGTGATCACCACGTCGGCCTTCGCCGGCCCCTGGGGAGCCGGCGTCGTGGCCGCGGCTCCCGCGGCGGGTGCGGTGGACTTCGGCGGGGTCAACGGCAGGCGCATCGGCTCGACGTTCGGGACCTGGATCTCGCGCTCGACAGCGAATGTCTCCCCCGGATTGAGTTGCTGCAGCAGGGCCGCGGTGGTGTGGAAGCGCTCCGCCAGCGCCTCGAGCAGCGACGTGTAGCCCAGCGACGGGAGCTGTGATTTCTCCATCATGTCTTCGGGGATCGGCTCGAAGGGGCCGGCCGTATCATCCGCGGTGATGCGGTAGCGGGAGAGCGGCTCGACCGGAGCGGGCGCGGTGCCCGAGGCCGTGAACGCCGCCAGCGCTCCTGCGGTACTGCGCCCTGACTTACCGTCGATGACGCCCGGGGAAAATCCCGCGCGGTCGAGCATCACCTGCTGACGGACCACCTCGAGATCGTACGGCGCGCGAGCCGGATGGGCGGAGGACGGCTGGGGCCGTGAACCGCCCGCCGTGGCCGGCGCGGCCGACTGGGCGAGCGCCACCATGAGCGGAGCGAATATCAAAATCATGAAATCAGGTCCTGTCTGGAAGTACCCTCGGGCACTAGCGGCGCCAGTAAGAGGTTTGTTTCTTGATGACCGGCTCTGCCCACGGGTGCGGCGATCCTGACGATGTTCGTCGCTGTCGGCATACTTCTCCTCGAGCGAGGGAGCAAGATGCATACCGCTACGCCGGAGTCAGTGTCTGCAGTTCCGCGTCGAGCGCGGCGATCGCCTGTTCGAGCATACGGCGATGCGCCGGCGCGGTCGCACGGTTGAGGTCGGCGCGCGCCCGACTACGCGACAATTCGAGCGCCCGCCGCCGATTGAGCCGCTCCCGCTCCTCCGTGGACAGTTCCGGTCCCGGGGCGCTCTGTCCCCGGGCCGCCTCCTCCTGCTGCGATTCGACTTGTTTCGATTCAAAGCCGCGAGCCATGTGTCTATTTTATCGAGTGGCGAGGCTCGCCGACCGGTCTCGCGTCCTATAATAAAATATCCATGATTTCTGCCCGCATTCGACCGTCCGGCCTGCTGGTGCTGGCGGCGTCTCTGCTCGCCTCCGCGGCAGGCTGCGGCGGCCGCAGCGCCGATGCGCCGCCGCTCGACGCGACGCGGCCGCCGGCGCCGGCGACGGACGCGGTCGATCATCGGCCGAAGATTGTCGTCCTCGGCGACAGCTTGACGGCGGGTCTCGGCCTGCCGCAGGACGAATCGTTTCCGTCCCTGCTTCAGCGGCGCCTCGATGCCGCGGGACGGCAGTTCGAGGTCGTCAACGCCGGCGTCTCGGGCGATACCTCGGCCGGCGGCGTCCGCCGCCTCGACTGGTCGCTGCGGCCGGATGCCCGGGTCCTGGTTGTCGCCCTCGGGGCCAACGACGGGCTCCGGGGCCTGCCGGTGGACCTGATGACGCGGAACCTCTCTCAGATCATCGAGCGGGCGCAGGCGCGCCACGTGCTGGTGATCCTGGCCGGCATGGAGGCGCCGCCGAATTACGGCGTCGAGTACGCGACCGCTTTTCGCGACGCCTATCGCGACTTGTCGGCGAAGTACCAAGTCACGATGATCCCGTTCCTGCTCGCGGGCGTGGCCGGCGACCCCGCCCTCAACCAGGCGGACGGCATCCACCCCAATCCCCGCGGCGCGCAGATCGTCGCCGACACCGTCTGGCAGACGCTCGGCCCGGCGCTCGATCGGTTGTCGGCCTCATGATCGATTTGCGCGGCGTCTCGAAAACCGTGCCCAGCGGCACCGGCCTGCTCACCATCCTGCATCCGCTGGATCTACAGGTGCCGGATCGGCAGGTCGTCGCCATCACCGGCCCGTCCGGCAGCGGCAAGTCCACCCTGCTGGGCCTCCTCGCCGGACTGGACTCGCCCTCCGCAGGACAGATTGCCATCGACGGCACCGACATCACCGCGCTGCCCGAGGACGCGCTGGCGCGCCTGCGCGGCCGCCGCATTGGCTTCGTGTTCCAGTTCTTCCACCTGCTGCCGTCGCTGACCGCGCTCGAGAACATCCTCGTGCCGATGGAGATCGCCGGTGGCAAGAACGCCCGCAGCCGGGCAACGGCGCTGCTCGCGGAGGTGGGGCTCTCGGAGCGCGGCCACCACTATCCTTCGCAACTGTCCGGCGGAGAGCAGCAGCGCGTCGCGATTGCCCGCGCCCTGGCCAACGATCCACCGCTGCTCCTCGCCGACGAGCCCACCGGTAATCTCGACAGCGCCACCGGCCGGCAGGTCATCGACCTGCTCCTCAACGTCAACCGTCAGCGCGGCACGACCCTCGTCCTGGTCACGCACGACGCCGAACTGGCCGCGGTCGCCGACGTCGTCGTCGCCCTCCGTGACGGCCGGGTCGTCAGCCGGACCGCCGGCGGCGCCCGCCAGCCAATCGCCGAACCGGCCGCACGCTGATGGTGTTCGTGCTCCGCATGGTGGCGCGAGAGCTGCGGGCGTCGTGGCGCCGGCTGGTGTTCTTCTTCATCTGCGTCGCGGTCGGCGTCGCCGCGATCGTGACCCTGCGCTCGATCATCCAGAGCCTGCGCATCGGTCTGGTCCGCGAGGCGCGATCGACGATCGCCGCCGACGTGCTCGTCCAGAGCAACCGGGCCTGGACCCCGGCGGCGACGGCGTCGATCGAAGCGCGTCTCGCCAGCGTCCCGGTGCTCGGGCGGAGCGCATCGATCGAGACGGCGACGATGGTGCGCGCCGAGCACGGCGCCGAGGTGGCGCGCATGGTGGAGCTGCGGGGCGTGGATGCCGCGTTTCCCTTCTACGGCACCATCGCGCTGCAGGGCGGCGCCCAGTACTCCCATGCGCTGCTGGCCGGCGGGGGAGCGTTGGT
>JAYTEJ010000020.1:0-26192 GCA_043735365.1 Acidobacteriota bacterium | reverse complement strand
GGAAGTGCGCCAGGTCGCCGAGCACGTCGTCGTGCTCGACGCCGGGCGGGTCGTGCACGAGGGAGACCCTGCTGCCGCGCCCGCGCTCGGGCGCGCGGCGGACGCCGAACCGTGAGCGATTCAGGGTGCTCCTGGCCGCCGCCGGGAAGCGCCGGGGGCCCGCGGCGGGACCCTCGTCCCGGGCGCCGGACCTCCCCTCCCGCAAAAGATCGGATGCTCATAGAGGGAAAAGACGGATCGTTCGAGAGCATTTCGTGGGATGCTACTGTCCCAAGACGACGCCTCGAGGCGTCTTTTGAAGGAGAGCAGATGGCCAAGACCGCCAAGAAGAAAACCGCCGCCAAGAAGAAGACCGCCGCCAAGAAGACCGCCGCGCGCAAGACGGCGCCGAAGAAGAAGACCGCGCGCAAGCCGAACGCGGCCTTCATGCGGCCCGTCACCCCGAGCGCCGATCTGGCGGAAGTGATCGGCCCGAAGCCGGTGCCGCGCACCGAAGTGACGAAGAAGCTGTGGGCCTACATCAAGAAGAACAACCTGCAGGATCCCAAGAACCGCCGGATGATCAGGGCCGACGCCGCACTGAAGCCGGTGTTTGGCGGCAAGGCGACGGTCAACATGTTCGAGATGACCAAGCTGGTGGGCAAGCACCTGAAGTAGTCCGCCGACGCGTTCGAGGCTCGCCACCCTTCGGGCCGGTAACCCAGGCCGGCCCAAGTGTGGCGCTCCGGACGCGTCTTCCTTCAGGCCTCGCTCAGGTCGTCAGCACGACCTTGCCAATGTTCTGTCTCGCCTGAATGAAACGGTGCGCCTCGGCCGCCTGCTCCAGCGGGAAGGTCCGGGCCACCACCGGCGTCACCCGGCCTGCCGCCATCTCGTTCAGCAGCATGGCCATCAGCGGGGCGAGCGCGCGGCCTTCGCTCCACAGGTGCCCGACGTGCAGTCCGAACACCCCGACGTTGCGGTCGATGAGCGACATCGGACTGAAGGACAGGGTGCGCTTCCAGGCGCGGAACGCCTGCCAGCGGCTGCGCCGCTCTCTCGTCGCTGACGCTGACAGGCCGAACACAATCAGCCGCCCGAGCGGCGCCAGCAGGCGGTAGCTGTCGGTGAAGCTGGTCCCGCCGATGGGATCGAGAATGACGTCGGCGCCGCGGCCCTGAGTGATCTTCCGGACTTCAGAGACGACGTCGGCGTGGCGGTAGTCGATCGCGTGATCGACGCCGAAGCTGCGCAGCGCGTCGTGCTTGAAGGCGCTGGCTGTGCCGATGACCGTGGCGCGCCGCAGCCGCGCCAGCTGGGTTGCCGCGGTGCCGACCCCGCCGCCGGCGTTCTGCACCAGCACCGTTTCGCCGGGAGAGAGCGCGGCCATGCGGTAGAGCGCGAGCGCCGCGGTCAGGAAATTCACCGGGATGGCGGCGGCTTCGGCGTCGCTCAGGCTGTCGGGAAAGCGGAAGACCTGCGCGGCGGCGACAACGACGGTGTCGGCGTAGCCGCCGAAGCGCATCAGCGCCACCACCCGATCGCCTTCCGCGAGGCCGACGACCGAGCGCCCCAGCGCGTCGATGCGCCCGGCGACCTCGTAGCCAACCACGATCGGCGTGCGCGGGACGTCGGGACACAGCCCCAGCCGCGTCAGCACGTCGGCAAAGTTGATCCCCGCGGCGCGGACCCTGATCCGGACCTCGCCGTCGCCCGGAGCGGGATCGGGCCGCTCGCGCAGCTCGAAGACTTCGGGTGCGCCGAATCGTGGAATGACGATTTCGCGCATGGTTGATGGAGCGCGCAGCGTAGCACAGCCGGACAACGGCCCGGCTCGGCCCGAGCGCCCTAGCGGCGGGTGAGCAGCGCCAGCAGCGCCTTCTGGACGTGCAGCCGGTTCTCGGCCTGGTCGAACACCACCGACCCCGCCGAGTCCATGACCTCGTCGGTCACTTCCTCGCCGCGATGCGCCGGCAGGCAATGCATGAACAGCGATCCGGCCGCGGCCCGGGCCATGAGCTGGCCGTTGACCTGGTAGGGGCGGAACACGCCGTCGCGCGTCAGCGCTTCCTGCTCCTGGCCCATCGACGTCCAGACGTCGGTATAGACCGCATCGGCGCCGCGCACCCCCTGTGCCGCATCGGTCAGGATCTCGAGGGACCCTCCCTCTTCGGCGAGCGCGGCGATGCCAGCCCCGACCGCCTCGGGCAGGGTGAAGCCCGGCGGCGAGACGACGCGCAGATGCGCCCCCAGCATCACCGCGGCCTGGGCGAGCGACGTCGCCACGTTGTTGCCATCGCCGACGAAGGCAATGGTGCGGCCGCGCAGGCTGCCCCACCGCTCGACGAGGGTCAGGCAGTCGGCCAGCGCCTGGCAGGGGTGCTCCTCGTTGGTCAGGGCGTTGACGACGCGCAGCCGCGGCGCGGCGTCTGCGAATTCCTGGATGCGGGCCTGTGCGAAGGTGCGGACGACGGCGGCCGCCACCCAGCGCTCGAGGTTTCGGGCCACGTCCTCGATCGTCTCCCGGCCGCCGAGGGCGACGTCCTGGGGCGGCTCGATGACGTGGCCGCCGAGCTCGTGCACTGCCACTTCGAACGTCGACCGGGTGCGCAGCGAGGGCTTCTCGAAGAGCAGCGCCACGTGCAGCCCCTCGAGCGGCCGCTCGTGCGGCGTGCGCGCCGCCCGCGCCGCCTTGAGGCGGCCAGCCAGCTCGAGGCAGCCGGCCAGGGTGGCCGGATCGAAATCGGTGATCGAGAGGAACCGGGTGGGATAGGCAGGCGGCATCACGTCCGGTATTCGGCGTTGATTCGCACGTACTCGGCCGACAGATCGCAGGTCCACATCACCGCTCGGCCGGGCCCGCCGGTGCCCAGATCGACCTCTACGGCGATGTCGCGCCCTTTCAGGTAATCGGCGGCTTCGCCGGCGCGCTCATCGTGAGGGGCGCCGGCGGCGAACAGTTCGACCGGGCCGATCCGCACCGCCGCGCGGCCGAGCACGAACTCCGCACCCGATCGTCCCGCCACCGCCACCAGCCGGCCCCAGTTCGGGTCGCCGCCGTGGATGGCGGTCTTGACCAGCAGCGAGTTGGCGATGGCCCGCGCCGCCCGCCCCGCATCCTGGTCCGACGCGCCCCCCGTCACCTGCACGGTGATCAGCTTGGTCGCGCCTTCACCGCCGCGGACGATGCCGATGGCGAGCGGCCGGCAGACGGCGACCAGCGCCTCGACCAGGCTCGCAAAGTCCGCCTCGTCGATCGACACCCCGCTGGCGCCGTTGGCCAGGGCGAAAACGCAGTCGTTGGTCGAGCATTCACCGTCGACGGTGATGGCGTTGAAAGTGTCGTCCACTGCCGCCTTGAGCGCCCGCTGCAGCAGCCCCGGCGCCACCGCCGCGTCCGTCGTCACGAACCCCAGCATCGTCGCCATGTTCGGTTCAATCATCCCCGAGCCCTTGGCCATGCCTCCCACCCGGAAGATGCCGGAGGCGATGGTGATCTCGGAGGCCGCTTCCTTGGGGAAGGGATCGGTGGTCATGATCGCCCGCGCCGCATCGGCGCCGCCACCCGGCGCCAGGGCGGCGGCGGCCGACGCAATCCCGCGTTCGACCGCCGCCATGTCGAGTGCGACCCCGATGACCCCCGTGGAAGCGACGAACACACCCGAGGGGTCGACGCCCAGCGCGGCGGCGGTCAGCCGGGTCATTCGCACCGCATCCTCGAATCCCCGGGATCCGGTGCAGGCGTTGGCACAGCCGCTGTTGACGACGATGGCGGACATGCGTCCGCCGGAGTCGGCGAGCTGCTGACGCGACAGCACCACCGGCGCCGCCACTGCCTTGTTGGTGGTGAAGACGGCGGCGGCGCTGGCGCCGCTGGTGGAGGCGACGATGGCGAGATCGAGGCCTCCCCTGGCCTTGATCCCGCAGGCCACGCCGGCGGCCCGGAAGCCCTGCGGTGCGGTGATGCCGCCGCTGATGGTGCGGATCCCGCTCACGCGGACACCGCGTGCGTGTCTTCCTCCAGTGGCGCAAGCGCGCCCGACGGTTGCAGCTGCAGCCGCTCGACGTTGGGCCGCCGTGCGCCGACCGTGCGGCCGCCGTAGATGAGCGCGGCGGGCTGCTCTGGCCGGACATGGACCCCCGCCCGCAGCGGCAGCGTGACGGCGTACTGTCCGCAGCGCCGGAACAGCGGACAGGCGGTGCAGTCGTGGGCGATCTTCTCGGGCACCCACATGTGCGGGACGATGGTGAAGCCGAGCTTGACGAAGTGCGACGGCTCGTGGGTGAAGGCGCAGAGCGTGGCGAAGCCGCGCGCGGCGCCGGTGGCGGCCAGCTCGGTCACCAGCCGGGGACCGATGTGGTTGCCGCGGACCCGCGCGTCGACGACCAGCGAGCGCACTTCCGCGACGGTGCCGCTGAGCGGCGCCAGCTCGGCGCAGGCGATGACCGCGCCGTCGTGCTCGGCGACGATGAAGCGCGGCGCGTGATCGACGATCTCGCCGATGGTGCGGGGGAGCAGGTGCCCCACTTCGAGGTTGTCGGCGATCAGCTGATGGACGGCCGGCGCGTCCGCGATCGTGCCCTGCCGGAAAGTCACCGTCTTGGTCATTTGCGTGGTCCCCCGAAGGCTGCGTGCAGTGCGGCGTCGAGCAGTCCGACGGCCTCGTCGATTTCCGCCGGCGTGATGATGTAGGGCGGCAGCAGGCGGATGACGGTGTCGGCCGTCCTGTTCACCAGCAGCCCCTCGGCGATCGCCGCGTCGATAACCGGCGCCGCCGGGCGGTCGAGGTCGAGCCCCCACATCAGCCCCTTGCCCCGGATCTCGCGGATCGAGGCATGCCGCGCCGCGAGATCGCAGAGGCCTGCCGCGAGGTGTTCGCCGACCTCGGCGACGTGGGCCATCAGGCCGTTGTCGACCAGCTCCTCGAGAAACACCAGCGCGCCGCGGCAGGCGAGCAGGTTGCCGCCGTAGGTGCTGCCGTGGTCGCCGAAGGAGGCGGCCGCGGCGACGCGATCGGTGAACAGCGTCGCGGCAATCGGGACGCCGGCGCCGAGCGACTTGCCAATCGCCATGATGTCCGGGCGAAGGCCGAGAACCGGTGCGTAGAAGGCGTGGCCGGTGCGCCCGAGGCCGCACTGGACTTCGTCGGCGATGAGCAGGGCGCCGGTGCGCTCGCATGCCTCGGTGACGGCGGCGGCCATGCCGGGGCTGAGCGGGCGGACGCCCCCCTCTCCCTGGATGGGCTCGACGATCACGGCCGCGGTCTGTGCGGTGACCGCGGCCCGCAGGGCCGCGGGATCGTCCGGCGATACGAAGGTCACGCCGGGCACCAGCGGCGCGAACGGCGCGCGATAGTGATCGTCCCAGGTCACCGACAGCGAGCCCATCGTCCGGCCGTGGAACGACCGGTCGAGGGCGACGAAGCCCGGCCGCGGCGCTCCCTGTGCGTGCCAGTAGCGCCGGGCGAACTTGAGGCTGGCCTCGACCGCCTCTGTGCCGCTGTTGCAGAAGAAGGCGCGCGGCAGCCCGGAGAGGCTGGCGAGCCGCGCCGCCAGCTCTCCCTGGAGCGGATGGAAGAACAGGTTCGAGGTGTGCAGCAGCTCTTTCGCCTGGTCGCTGATGGCCGCCGCCAGGCGCGGGTGGGCGTGCCCGAGCGCGGCCACGCCGACGCCCGAGATCAGGTCGAGATAACTGCGGCCGCCGGAGTCGAACAGCCGGCAGCCGCGGCCGCGCTCGAACACTACCTGGCCGCGGCGATACACCTGCAGCAGGTGTTCCTGCTCAACCGCCATCACGTCGGTCGTCGTCGTCATCATCGTCGCTCCATCTCTGCCTGAGAAGCCGATCCGGGCCGGTCCGCCGCCGGTTGTTCGATGCGCGTGCCTGCCGCGGCGCCGAAGTCGGGGGCGCCGCGGCCGGCCACGATCGCCACGCTGTCGACGCCGGCGTCGAGCGCGTGGCGGCAGGCGGCGAGCTTGGCAATCATTCCCGAGTGGGCCGCGCCCGAGGCGGTCATGGCATCGATCTGCGCCGGCGTCAGGCGGTCGATGGGCTGCCCCTGGCCGTCGAGCACCCCGGCGGTCGCGCCGGCAATGATCAGCCGGCCGGCGCCGAGCGCTGCCGCGAGGTGCCCCGCCAGAGTATCGGCGTTGACGTTGAGAAGCCCACCCCCGGCGTCGGCGCCGACGCTGGCCACGACCGGGAGGTAGCCAAGCCGCAGCAGGTCGTGCAGGAGCGTGACGTCGCCGTTCCGGGGCTGACCGACTAGGCCGAGGTCGACCTGGTCGCCGCTGACCGAGGTGAAGGCGCCGGCGCGCACCGCGCGGCCGATACCGGCGTCGGCGCCGGTGAGGCCGACCGCCCGCATCCCGACGGTGCCGAGGGCGGCGACGAGCGCCGTGTTGGTGCGGCCCGCTAGCACCGACACCACCGCTTCGAGGGCAGGCACGTCGGTGATGCGCAGCCCATCGAGGAACCGGGGCTCCTGGCCGCGGGCCCGCAGCTCGGCGTCGATGGCCCGGCCGCCGCCGTGGATGACCACGAGCGGGCCGGCCGCCGCCAGCCTCGCGATCGCGGCGGCGGCGCCGCGGGTGGCGGCCTCGTCTTCGAGCAGCTCGCCGCCGAGCTTGAGGACGGTGATCACCTTCAGTTCAGCCCCGCGGTTTCTTCGAAGCCGAACATGACGTTGAAGTTCTGGATCGCCTGGCCGGCGGCGCCCTTGACGAGGTTGTCGATGCAGGCCGCCACCACCAGCTGGCCGCCGGGCGCATCGACGCGCCAGCCGATGTCGCAGAAGTTGGTGTGCGCGACGTGCTTGATCTCCGGCAGGTCCGCTCCGGTGAGCCGGACGAACGGCGACCCGGCATAGGCGCGATCGAACGCCGCCGCGATGGCGGCTTCATCGACGCCCGGACGCAGGCGCGCGTAGATCGTCTCGAAGATGCCGCGGTCGAGCGGCACCAGGTGCGGCACAAAAGTGACCGGGACGCCGAGCTCCTGCTCGATCTCGGCGCCGTGCCGGTGCCCGAACACCCCGTAGGCCGAGATGCTGTCGTGGCACTCCGAGTAGTGGGTGCGCTCGGTCGGAGTCTTGCCGGCGCCGGAAATGCCGGATTTGGCGTCGATGATGATCCCGGGCTCGAGCAGGTCCTCCGCCACCAGCGGCTGCAGCGCGAGCAGGGCGGCGGTGGGGTAGCAACCCGGACACGCCACCAGCCGCGCTTCGGCCAGCTCGCTGCGCCGCCGCTCGGTCAGGCCATAGGCGATGCCCTCCGTCGTCGAAGGCGAGTGCGGGTACCAGCGCTTGCGGTTGGCCACATCGCGAAGCCGGAAGGCACCCGACAGGTCGAACACCCGGATGCCGCGATCAGCCAGTGCCGGTGCGAACTCCGCCGCCAGGGTATCGGGGAGCGCCAGGAACACGGCGTCGGTGCCGGCGACCAGGCGCTCGACGTCCATCGGCTCGACCGGGGCGTCCCAGATCTTGGCGAGCGAGGGCAGGCGCTTCGATTCGGACGCGCCCGACGCCATCGCGTGCCGCACATCCGCCCCCGGATGGCCGACGAGGCGGCGAAGCAGCTCGAGGCCGGCATAGCCCGTGACGCCTGCAATGCCGACCCGAACCTGAGAATATTTATTCATCTGAACCTCCAGTTATACAGGAATCAGGCGATGTTTCCAACGAATTTTTCAGATTCTAGCGAATATTTCATGCATACTCTGTATAATTACTCTGGCGACTTTGAGCAGCATGAAAGCACACCGTCAGGCGACCATTCTCGAGATCATCGAGCGTGATGCCATCACCAGCCAGGAGCAGCTGCGGGATCGCCTCCGGGCGCGCGGGATCGAGGCCACGCAGGCCACGCTGTCGCGCGACGTCCACGATCTGGGGCTCATCAAGCGTCCGTCGGACGGCGCCTATCGTCGCGGGCTGCCGGAACCCGACGCGGCGGAGGGAACGCCCGACAGCCGGCTGCGCGTCGCCGTCGACGACTACCTGAAGCGGCACGAGGTGGTGGACCAGCTGATCGTCCTGCGGACCGATACCGGGCAGGCGCAGCCGCTGGCGGTGGCCATCGACCGCGCCGGCGTCACCGAGATCGTCGGCACGATCGCGGGGGACGACACGATTCTCGTCATCTGCCGCAGCGCTGCCGATGCCGCGGCGCTCTCGGGGCGGATCATCGGGTGGCGGTCGGCATGAGCCCGATCCGCGTGAGGACAGGATGCGACGCATAGCACTGGCGTATTCGGGCGGGCTCGACACTTCGGTGGCCATTCCCTGGCTGGCGGAGAAGTACGACGCCGAGATCATCGCGGTTACCATCGACCTCGGGCAGGGGCACGAGCTTTCGAACGTGCGCGAGCGGGCGCTGGCGATTGGCGCGATCCGCGCCCATGTCGTCGACGCCCGTGAGGAGTTCGCGCGCGAATACATCCTGCCGGCGTTGCAGGCCGGGGCGGTCTACGAGGATCGCTATCCGCTCGCCACGGCGCTCGGCCGGCCGCTGATCGCCAGGCATCTGGTCGAGATTGCCCGCATGGAGGGAGCCACCGCCATCGCCCACGGCTGCACCGGGAAGGACAACGACCAGGTCGGGCTCGATGTCTCGGCCCGGGCCCTCGAGCCCGGCATCCAGGTGATCGCCCCGGCCCGTATGTGGGGGATGACCCGCACCGACGAGATCGAATACGCGCGCGCCCGTAACATCCAGGTGCCGGTCACCCTGGCGAGCCCCTACAGCACCGACTCCAACCTCTGGGGCCGCTCGATCGAGTGCGGGGTGCTCGAGGATCCCTGGCAGGAGCCTCCCGACGATATCTACACGCTGACCCGGGCGCCGCGCGACTGCCCGGACGAGCCCGCCTACCTCGACATCGAGTTCGAGGCCGGCGTCCCGATCCGCACCAACGGCATCGAGATGCCGCTGCTCGAGCTGTTCGAGAGTCTCGAGACCATCGCCGGATCCCACGGCGTCGGCCGCATCGACATGATCGAGAACCGGCTCGTCGGCATCAAGTCGCGCGAGGTCTACGAAGCGCCCGCCGCCGTCGTCCTGCACGCCGCCCACCTCGAGCTCGAGAACCTGGTGATGGCGAGGGACCTGCAGCGGATCAAGCACGACATGGGCCGGCTGTATGCCGATGCCGTCTACAACGGCCTGTGGTTTTCACAGACGCGCGAGGCGATCGATGCCTTCGTCCGGGCGATTCAGCCGCGCGTGACAGGAGCGGTACGGTTGAAGCTGTTCAAGGGAGACTGCCGGGTAGTGGGACGTAAATCGCCGTTCGCACTCTACGATCACGGCCTCGCCACCTACGACGCCGGCGACAACTACGATCATAGCGCGGCCGAAGGCTTCATCAAGATCTGGGGGCTGCCGATCGAGACCGCGGCCCGCAAGTCGGCGGCGCGGCGCGCCGCGGTGGGGCGCTGATGGCGCACCTCTGGTCCGGCCGTTTCTCCGGTGATCCCGACGCCGCACTGTTCGAGTTCGGCGCCTCCTTCAGGTTCGACCGGCGGCTGTTCGACGCCGACGTGGCCGGCAGCATCGCCTGGTCGGAAGGGCTCGAACGCGCCGGGGTACTCTCGGCCGCCGACGGCGCCGCAATCCGCGCCGCGCTCGAACAGATCCGCGCGGCGGGCCGCGACGGCGACGCCTTCTTCAGCGCTCCGGCCGCGGCCAGCGACGAGGACGTCCACTCGTTCGTCGAGCGTGAACTGGTCGCGCGCGTCGGCGACGCCGGCCGCCGCCTGCACACCGGCCGGTCGCGCAACGAACAGGTCTCGCTCGACCTGCGGCTCTACCTGAAGCGCCGCATCCCGCTGCTGCAGCAGCGCGTCGCCGCCCTGGTGCGCGTCCTTGCGGATCAGGCCCGCGCCTGCGGCAGCGCGCTGATGCCCTCCTACACGCACCTGCGCCGCGCCCAGCCAGTGCTGGCGGCCCACTTCTTTCTGGCCCACGCAGCCGCATTCCGCCGCGACCACGCCCGTTTCTCGGCCGTGCTCGACGAAGTCGACGAATTGCCGCTCGGCTCGGGAGCCATCGCCGGCACCAGTTACCCCATCGACGTCGCCGCGCTTGCCGCCCGGCTCGGCTTCTCCCGTATCGTCGCCAACAGCATCGACGCCACCGGCGACCGGGACTTCGTCGCCACTTTTCTTCATACGGCCGCGCTGGCGATGGTGCACCTCAGCCGCCTTGCCGAGGATGGCATCTTGTTCACATCCGAGGAATTCGGGTTCTTTGAATTGGCCGATACGGCCGCGACCGGCAGCAGCCTGATGCCGCAGAAAAAGAATCCCGATCCACTCGAGCTGGTGCGCGGCAAGGCCGGCCGCGTCATCGGCCGCTCCGCCGGATGGCTGGCGACCATGAAGGGGCTGCCCATCGGCTACAGCAAAGATCTCCAGGAGGACAAAGAGGCGCTGTTCGAGGCCGAGGATACGCTCGGCGCCTCGCTCGACGCGACGGCATCGGTGGTCAGTGGACTGCGGCTGAACGCCGCGGCCACCGAGGCGGCGGCGTCAGGGCTGCTGCTCGCGACCGACGTCGCCGATTACCTCGTCGGGAAGGGGATGCCGTTCCGCGAGGCGCACGAGGTCGTGGGTGCGATGGTGCGGCGCCTGATCGGGGAACGCCGGTCGTTCGAGGCGCTCAGCCTGGAGGAATGGCGTACCCACTCGGAGCTGTTCGACGAAGACGTCAGCCGCGCGATCACCCCGGCCGCCTCGGTGGCGCGCAAACGCACGCCCCAGTCCACGCACCCGGACGCCGTGGCGCGGGCACTGGAAGAGGTCGATCGGTGGTTTGCCTCCGTCGATCGGGACCGCGGTTGAGAGAAAACGACGGAGCGCGGCAGGAGAACCGCCGTGCTCCGTCGTAAATTCGGTCCTCCCGCGAAGGGCGGGATCGCGCGGACCTTAGAACTTGAACGTGACGCCCACCGTCCCGCGCCAGAACTTGAAGTTCCCAAGCGAGAAGTCGACGCTGTTAGAGCTGTTGCTCTGCAGCGAGCGGAAGTAGCGGAGATCGCCGCGGACGCCGATATTGCCCCCGAGGATCATCAACCCGCCGCCGGCGTCGTAGCCGAGGTCGTTGCGGCTGGCGTTGAGGAACTGCGACGCGTTGTCCACCTTCGATTTCAGCAGCCCGATGCCGCCTGAAGCATACGGACGAATCGGGCCGAGCGGCGCGCCGACCACTAGATTGCCCATCAGCGTCGTCACGTTGCCGTCCCCCACGAGGTTGAACTTGGCGCCGTTGGTGTCACGGAAGAAATTCGGGGAATAGCCGAAGTCTGCCTCGAAGCCAATCACGCCGGCTCCCATCCACGCGAGCGAGGCGCCGTAGTTGAGCTTGCGCTCGAACTCGTTCTTGTAGCTGTCGCCGGTGCCCCCGACCTCGGCGTTCCCCCCGAAGGTGGAGCCGACGAACGGGGTGAAGAGCCAATCCGCAGCCGCCCGGGAGGGGGCAGCTGCCGTGGCCAGGGCGACCAGCGATGCCGACAGAAATAACTTACGCAATGACATTTGCAATCCTCGTCTGAATAACTGCGGGTTTTCCCGCGTTGGCGGCTCGTCCGTGACGGACGCCTGCCGAGACGAGGTGCAAGCGGGGGGCCAGAGAACCAGGGGGGCCAGAGTGCCAGGCGCCCGGGGTGCCATAGTGGCACAGTGCCGGTCCCGGGCTGGGCTGTCGAGGTTCAGCGAGGAGAGGCGGGAGGCCGAGACCCCCCGCAGACGTTACTGCGGTTGCTGCGGGTGCTCGACCTCGATCGGTGCCGGCGACGAGAGGCGGACGCTGACCACGGTGCCTGCGGGAAGGGTCGCGGCGTTGCGGTCGCCGGTCATGACGACGGCGCCGCCGCCGGCGGCGCCGGTTGCGCCCCCCAGCACGGCGCCCTTGCCACCGCCCATGATGGCGCCGAGGATCGCGCCGCCGATCGCCGCACCGCCAATCTTCCTCGCGCTCTCGGACGAGGGGGAATCCCCTTCCCGCATGATCGTCTCGGTTCGCAGCGGCACCTCTCGCCCGTCGGCGAGCACCAGGGTGTGAAAGCGCAGCCCGAGCCGCGCGCGGTCTCTCATCTTGCCGCCGCGCTCGACCAGCGTGACCGATCCGAGCACCCTGGAGCCCGAGGGAATCGCCACGCGCCCGTCGACGGTCACGTCGCGGCTGACTCGCGCCTCGACGCGATCCTCGAGACGCGCCCGCTCCGAAGAGAGCGGCGTGTCCACTCGAAGGCCAAGCACGGACGATGCGGGGACCACCAGCTCCTCGTACTGGCGCAGCGGCGGACGCGGATCCGGCGATCGCGCCGGTGCTGGCTCACTGGTGTCGGAGGCGACGGCCCCATCGGGCGCGCCGCTCAGGTCGGCCATGGGCGCGGCCGGCAGGCGCTGCGGCGGTGCGGCCGGCGGACGCGGCGGGGTCGCATCAGCGACGGCTGCCGGTGCCGCAGGACGAACAGATGCCGCCCTCGTCCGCGCGGGCTCGGGTCGGGCCGGTCTCGCGCGGGGACCGTTGGCGGGAGGAACCCGCCGCGGCGCGGGAGCCGGTTCGTCCGCCGCCGGGCGCTCCGGGACAGGCACGGGAGCATCGACGACCGCCTCCGTTTCGGAAACGGGGGCGGGCGAGGGCGCGTCAGCCGCTGGAGCGCTCGGGACCGCCGCCGCCGGAACGGCAGGCATCGAGCTCACGGGTGGCGCGGCGTTGTGCCGGACCGCCACATAGGCTCCGCCGGCCGCCGCCGTCAGGCAACCGGCCGCGAGCGATGCCACAAGGATTCTGGAAGACATTTACTTACTCCTGAAACTCGATGAGTCAGCAAGGGCCGTACCTCAGGTATCGGTTCGAATTGGCGCAGGAATACCGGTAAAACTACTTCGGACGGTCGCCTAGCCGCACGGTGACGTCTCCTCTGGGGACAATGGCTGTCCTCGGGTAAGGACCAGCTGGCGTCGCTCCGGCCGCCCGACAGGCGCCATTTCCGGTACTCTCAAGGGGCATTACCGTTGCAGAAGTCCTGCGGGGAAGTTCGTTCAGCTGCCGAAAGAGGAGGATCCTGATGCGCCGCTTCGCAATGGTTCTGGCGGTCCTGGCCGCCTGCTGGCCGCGGCCAGCCGCCGCCCTGACCGTCCGCGACGTCGTCGAACTGACCCGCGCCGGTCTGGGTGAAGAGACCCTCCTCGCGCTTATCGACGTCGATGCCTCGGTCTTCCCGATCGATGCCCCGACGCTCACGACGCTCAAGACCTCGGGCGTCAGCGAACGGGTGATCGTTGCTATGATCCGCAGCGGCCGAAACTCGACGGCCGCGCTCGCCGCTCCGGCGTCAGCCGCGGAGATGACGGCTGCTGAGCCCGCGCCCACCCCGCAGGTCATCGTCGTCGAGCATCATGACCAGACGCCCCAGGTCCAGGTCCGGGACGTGCCCGTTGCCGTGCCGGTCTACATCCCCATCCGGGAGCGCGACCGCGACCGCGACGGCGCGCGTGAGGGTCCTCGACGGACCCGTGAACAACCCGAGCCCGTGTACTGGGGTTGGGGAGGCAAGCTCAGGCCGGACGCCTGGCAGCCGCAGTGACCGGCGGCGCAACGCCACGGCAGCAGTGAAGCGCCGGCGCTACTTCGCCTCCGAGTCGTCCGCGTTGGACTCGGCCGCGGCCTTGCGGCCAATCCTGATCGCCACGGGCAGCAGGGCCGCCGCTGCGATCAGCAGCTCGCTCGGCCGCGGGCCGCTGTGGTGTTGCGGCTGTGGCCGATCCAGATCGCAGTTCTCCCCCTCGGGGAATGGGGGAACGTCGAGGCTCCCTTTGGCTTTCCGCTCCTGGTAGGCCCGCTGGGCGGCGGGGCCTATTTTTTTCTTCTCGCCTGGCACTTTCTCGCCCGGATCTTTGCCATGCGGCGACGCGTGCTCGATTTCCGCGTTCATCTCGGCGCCAATCAGGATTGACAGGCCGGAGAGATAGAACCAGGTCAACAGCACCACAAACGCCCCGAGCGTGCCGTAGGTCTCGTTGTAGGTGCCGAAGTAGGTGATGTAGAGCTTGAACGCGAGCGACACCACCACCCAGAGCAGTGTGGCGAGGATCGATCCGGGCGTAATCCACGCCCAGTCCTGTTCGGCATCGGGCGCGAAGTAGTAGATCAATCCGATCTCGGTGGCCACCAGCGCGAAGACGACCGGCCACTGCAGGATCCACCAGGTCCACTTGAAGGCGATCCCCAGATACATCCGGCTGGCCAGATGTTCGGCGAAGGTCGGGCCGGCGAGGACCAGCGCCATCGAGAGCACGATGAAGATCGAAATCCCCACCGTCAGCGCCAGCGCCGTGAGTCTGACCTTCCACAGCGGACGGCCTTCGGTGATGCCATACGCGACGTTCAGGGTGGTGATGATCGAGACCATCGCGCCCGAGGTACTCCACAACGTCAGGACGAACGCGAAGGTCAGCACCCCGCCGTGATTGGAATTGGAAATCTTCTGCATCTGGTCGGTGATGATGCGCAGCACGTCGCCCGGGGCCACGCGCCCGAGCATGGCGATGCTGTCGTCCACCAGATTGGAAATGGGGAAAAAGCTGGCAATCGAAATCACCGTCAGGATCGCCGGGAACAGCGCGAAGAAGAAGTAGTAGGCCTGCTGTGCGGCAAGATCGAGCAGGTTATCGCTGAGGATGCTCTTGAACGTCCGCCGCCCCAGCTCTTTCCAGCTGAGCGGCAGGTTCTGGATGGCGTCGATCCCCGAGCGAAAAGCCAGCCAGCTGCCATGCGGCGCCGCGGCGGGGTTCTCGGGGACGGCGGTGGGCGCTGAGGGAGTGTTGGTAGTCACAGCTCTTTCGTATGCAAACTGCTCGCTCAGCCAGGCCCCTCGGCGCGTACCGATATGATGCGTGCATGCGGCAGGAGTGGGATGCGATCGTGGTCGGAGCGGGCATCATCGGTCTCGCGGTTGGCAGGGAACTGGCCCGGCGCGGCGCCCGGATCGCCATCGTCGACGAGCGCACTGCCACCTCCGGCGCCACCCAGGCCTCGGCCGGAATTCTCGCGCCGCACATCGAGGCGTCGGGCGAAGACGCGCTGCACCGCCTGACCACCCGGAGCCTCTCGCTCTACGATGGCTTCGTCACCGGCGTCGAGCAGGATGCCGGCGCCACGATCGAATACGGACGTCGGGGGACGCTCGAGCTGGCGACGACGGTCGCCGCGGCGGAGCGGCTGACGACGCTCGGGAGCACTCTCGGGCGCTCGGGCGTGGCGGCGGAGTGGTTGGACGGCGGCGACGCCGCCCGGCTGGAACCGGCGATCGCCGCGCCAATCGGCGCCCTGTTCATCGGTGCGCACGGCTACGTTCGCGTCGCGCAGCTGACCGCGGCGTTGATCGCCGCCGCGCGCGAGCGCGGCGCGGCGCTGCTCGAGCACCGCAGGGTCGAGCGCGTCGAGCCCCAGCCGGGTGGTGGTGTCAGCCTGACGATTGAGGGAGAGGCGCATCGCGCGGCGACGGTGGTGATTGCGGCGGGGAGCTGGTCGGGCCAGGTCGCCGCCAGCGGGCCGGCGGTGGCACCGGTGCGGGGCCAGCTGCTCGAGCTTCGCTGGCGGGGCCCCGCGATCACGCGGGTTCTCTGGAGCGAGCAGTGCTATCTCGTGCCGTGGTCCGACGGCTCGCTGCTCGTCGGCGCGACGGTGGAGGACGCCGGCTTCGATCAGCGCACCACGGTCGACGGGGTGCGGAGCTTGATGGAAGCCGCGTCCGCGGTCCTGCCTGGAGTGGGCGGCGCGACGTTCGTCGCGGCACGCGCCGGGCTGCGCCCGCGGAGCCCTGACGGCGTCCCGTTCATTGGCCGCGACCCCCGCCATCCGGGACTCGTCTACGCGACCGGTCACTACCGCAACGGCGTCCTGCTGGCGCCGCTCACCGCCGCGCTGGTCGCGGATCTGGTCCTCGAGGACCGGGCCGATCCCGCCCTGGCGATCACGGCGCTGGATCGCTGAGGCGCGCGGTCAGCGCGCCGGCGCCACCTGTGCCGCCTGGAACGCCACCAGGGCGAGCTGATAATCGAGGCTGGCCTGGAGCTCGTTGTTGCGGGCGACGGCGAGATCGCGCTGCGCCTGGATCACCAGGAAGCTGGTGGACATGCCGACTTCGAAGCGTTTCTGCTCGGCGTCCAGCCGCTGTTCGGCGAGATCGCGTCCGAGCTGCGCCGTCTCGATGCGCTGCCGGTTCTGTTCGAGCCGGAGCGCGGCGTCGCGCACCTCGCGCACCGCGACCAGCTCGGCATCGCGCAGCCGTGCCTCCGCCTGGTCCCGCTCGATTCTGGCCCTCGCCAGGTTGGCCTCCTCCGCGCTCTTCCCGATCGGATAGTTGAGCGCCAGGCCAACGCTCCAGGTCGGAAAGTCCGACTTGAAGACCTGCCCCAGCACGGTCCCGAAGGATGTGCCCTCGGTGCCGACGATCGTCCCAGGAAATCCCCCGGTCCGGATCAGCCGCGAGCCGCCCAGGCCGTTGGTCAGGTAGGTGGCCTGCAGCCGCACGTCGGGAAGCGTGGCATTGTGCGACAGCCGGATGTTGGTGTCACCGATGGCGATCTGCGCCCGCGCCCGGGCGATGTCCGGCCGCTCGGTGAGGGCGCGGCGCACCGCGGCATCGATGTCGGGCGCCCCTCCCGGCGGCGGCGCCGAGTCGGCCGGCTCCAGATGCGCGGTCCAGAAATCCGTCCGCCGCGGGTTGAAGACCGTCGTGCGCAGCAAGTCCTCGGCCCGGAGCGCCGCCGTCCTGGCGACGATCAGGTTCTCCCGCCGCTGCGCGACTTCGGCGCGGGCGGTGACGAGATCGAGCGGCGGTGACTGGCCGACGTCCACCCGCGCCCGGTTGTTGCGTTCGAGCTCGAGCGCCAGGTCGAGCGATCGCTGCTGGACGCCGACGGCGGCGCGCGCCGCCACCAGGTTCCAGTAGGCGCTCTCGGCATCCGCCGAGGTGCGAGCGATCTTCTCCTGCAACAGCAGGTCGGCCACGGTGCGGTTCTGGCGCGCGATCTCCACCCGGCCGCGCAGCGCGTCGGTCTTGAAGTTGCGCAGCAGCGGCTGCGAGAACACCGCCGCGATCGACGAGGTGATTGACGGCGCGAATGTCGTCAGCGGATTGGTGGTGCTGGTCCGGGCGGAGTTGAACGAGACATCGTAGTTCCCGCCTCCCCACGGCAGCAGCTGGTTGATGCCGGCCGACCCCGACCAGAACTGGGTGTCCACGGCGCTGTCGCCGGAGAACAGGTTGCTCGACGGCGTCTTCTGGCTGTTGCGCTGCAGCGCGCTCGACAGCGTCGGCACGAACGCGCTCTCTGCCGCTGCCAGCCGCTCCGCGCTGATCGCCGGATCGAGGCGGTCGGCCGCCAGGGCGGAATCGTTCTCGATGGCGAAGCGCACCACCTCGTCCCGGGTCAGGCGGACGATTTCTCCCGTCTGGGGTGCGGGCGGAGCGGCCGGCATCGCCGGTGCCTGCACCGCCGGCGGCGGCGCCGGGGCCTGCGCCGCGGTGGACTGCGCGGCCGCGCTGGCCGCGCCCAGCACCACGACCGCGATCGCCAGCGCGGCGGTCACCGCCGCCTGGCGCGAGGTCCGCTTCCAGCGCCACAGCCGGACTTTGGAGAGGTCGTCGAACAGCGAGTAGGCCACCGGGGTCGCCACCAGCGTCAGAATCAGCACCATCGACTGGCCGCCGATGATGACGAAGCCGATGGCGCGATTGGTCGCCGCGCCGACGCCGCTCGACAGCACCAGCGGAATCATCCCGGCGACGAACGCAAAGGTGGTCATCAGGATCGGCCGCAGCCGGTCGCGGCTCGCCTGCAGAATCGCGGCGTCGCGCTCCATGCCGCGCTCACGCAGCTGAATCGCATGATCGATTTGCAGAATCGAGTTCTTCTTGACCACGCCGAACAGCACCAGCAGCCCCAGCGCCGAAAAGATGTTCAGCGACTGCCGGGTCAGGATGATCGACAGCAGCGCGAACGGCAGCGTCAGCGGCAGCGACAGCAGAATGGTGACCGGGTGCAGCCACGACTCGAACTGCGCCGCCAGGATCAGATACATGAACACCAGCGACAGGCCGAAGGCGAGCAGAAAGTTCTGCGCGGCGCGGGCCAGCTCGCGCGAGCGGCCGGCGAAGCGGGTGCTGTAGCCCGGCCCCATCTCGAGCCCCTCGGCGGCGGCGGTCATCGCCGCCATCGCCGGCGTCTGCGACACGCCCGCCTTGAGGCCGGCAAAGACCGTCACCTGCCGCTGACGATTCAGCCGGCTGATCTCGCTCGGTGCCGTCCCCGGCGTGAACGACGCGATGTTGTCGAGCGGGACGCTGCCCACCCGCGCCGAGGGAACGGTCATCTGTCCGATGGCCTCGACCGAGCGCCGGTCGCCGAGCGCGGCGCGCACGTGCACCTCGTACTGTTCGCCGCCTTCGTTGTAGGTCGTCACCTGATCTCCTCCCACGAGCAGTCGCAGCGCCTCGGCCGCGTCCGTCACCTGAATCCCGAGGTCCGCCGCCTTCAAGCGATCCAGGTTCACCGACAGCTCAGGCTTGCCGACGTTGAGCGAGGTGTCGACATCGACCACCCCCGACTCCTGCCTGACCTTCGCCGCGATGGCGTCGGCATACCGCTCGAGCGCCTTCAGGTCCGGACCATTGATCGTGAACTGGATGTCGGCATTCTGATTGCCGCCGCCGCCGATGGTCGCCACCGGCCGCACCCCGGTCCGCAGATTGGCCGTGGCCACCTTCGGCAGGATGTTCTCCCGCACGTCGTTCATCACCTGGAACTGGTCACGAGTGCGGCGATTCACCGGTTTCAGGCGTACGTAGACGGTTCCGAGGTTCGGGGTCCTGGCGGGGTCGTCACCGATCGATACGAGAGTGTATTCGACCTCGGGCAATACCCGGACGCTCGCGGCCAGCCGGTTGGCGACGATCTCGGTGGCCTCGAGGCTGGCGCCCTCGGGCGCCCGCAAGCCGACTTCGAACTCGGACTGGTCGTCGTTGGGCAGGAAGTTCTTGTTCGCGACCATGAACAGCGGCACGCTGCTCAGCAGCACCAGCCCGGCCACGACCGCGATCGCCAGCCGGTGCGCCAGCGACCAGCGCAGGATCGCCGCGTAGCCGGCATCGAGCGGGCGGAAGAAGCGCGAATCCTTCGATCCGGCATCGCGGATCTCGTGGCCGCTGGCATCCTCGCGCCGCGGCCGCATCTTGATCCAGCGGGCCGCCAGCATCGGCGTCAGCGTGAAGCTGACCAGCAGCGACACCAGGATGGCAAACGACATCGTGAACCCGAAGCTGGTCATGAAGCGGCCGACGATGCCGCCCATGAAGCCCACCGGCACGAAGATGGCGACGAGCGACAGCGTCGTCGCCATCACCGCCAGGCCGATCTCGCGCGTCGCCTCGACCGCCGCCTGCGCCGGCGGCCGCCCCTTCTCCTCGACGAAGCGGTAGATATTCTCCAGCACCACGATCGCATCGTCGATGACGATGCCGACCGCCAGGGTGAGGGCGAGCATGGTCATCGAGTTGAGGGTAAAGCCCTGATACCAGATCAGGCCGAAGGTCGCGATGATTGAGGTGGGAATGGCGATCGCGGCGATGATGGTGGAGCGCCAGTTCCACAGGAACACCAGCACCACCGCCGCGGCGAGGATCGATCCGAATATGAGGTGCTCCTCGACGCTGTGGATGGAGGCCTTGATGAACTCCGACATGTCGCGCACGACCCGGATCTCGTAGCCCGCGGGCACCAGCGGGGCGAGGTCGGCGAGTTTCTCGTTGACGGCATCGACCACCTGCACGGTGTTGGTGCCCGACTGGCGGCGGACGGTGACGAGCACCGTTGGCTCGCCGTTGAGGCTCGCCTTGGTCTCGGCGTCGGCCATGGCGTCTTCGACGGTCGCAACATCGCGGAGGAGAATGGCGTGCCCGTCGAGCTGGCGGACGACGATGTCGCCGAAGCCGGCGACGGACTGGACCCGCCCGCGCGTCCGCAGCGTCATCGAGGTGGCGCCCTGCTCGACCCGGCCGCCCGGCACTTCGGCGTTCTGCGTTTGCAGCGCGCGGGAGACGTCGTTGACGGTGAGGTTGTAGGCGCGCAGCCGTGCCGGGTCGAGGAGGATATTGATCTGGCGCGACCGCCCGCCGGAGACCACCACCTGGCCGACGCCGTTGACGCTCTCGAGCTGGCGGCGCAGCGTCTTGTCGGCGTACTCGGTGATGTCGCGGATCGGCTTGCGCGCCGACACCGCCAGGGTGATCACGGGCGAGGCATCGGGATCGAACTTCTCGACCGTCGGCTGCTGGATCGTTTTCGGCAGCCGCGGCAGCACCCGATTGACGCGGTCGCGGACTTCCTGGGCGGCAATGTCGGCGTCCTTCTCGAGCAGGAACGACACGATCACCTGGGAGACGCCCTCGGAGGAGCTCGAACGGAGCTCGTCGATGGCGCTGATGGTGTTCACCGCCTCTTCGATCTTGTCGGTGATCTCCGTTTCCACTTCCTCGGGCGCGGCGCCGGGCAGCCGGGTCGTCACCACGACGGTGGGAAAATCAACCTTGGGAAAACGGTCGAGCCCGAGCTGGGTGAAGGCGAACGCGCCGACCACCGTCAGCGAGAGGATGAGAACGCTGGCGAAGACCGGGCGCCGGACGGAGATTGCTGCGAGCCACTGCATGAAGGCCTCTTCGGGTCTGGACGCTGAAATGAAAAACGGGATGCCGGGTCAGGGGCGCGTCAATGGCGCCGCACCGCGACGCCGTCGGTCAGGTGCCCCTTCGGGTCGGCGGCGACCGACTCTCCCTGCGAGAGTCCGCTGGTGATTTCGATCTGCGTCCCGATCGCCTCCCCCGGGGTGACGATGCGCTCTTCGACCTTGTTGCCGTTGACGACGTAGACACGGCTGGTGCCGGCGATCGTCTCGACCGCCGTTGCCGGCACGAGCAGCGCCGGCGTCGACTCGGGCTGCTGGATGAGCGCCGTGGCGAAGAGCCCGGGCTTCAGGCGGCCGTCGGTATTCGTGGCGATGGCTTCCACGGTGAGCGCGCGCTGATCGGTCTTGAGCGACGGCGACACGAACCGGACCGTGGCGCTGAACACTTCGCCGGGATACGCCTCCACCGTCACTTTGACCGGCTGTCCGACCTTGACCAGCGACACCGACTGTTCGGGGATGGTCAGCTCGACGCGCATCGGATCGACGCGTACCACCGTGGCGACGCGGGCGCCGCGGGTGACGTAGTCGCCGATGCTGACCAGCCGCTCGGCGACCTGCCCGGCAAACGGCGCGCGAATAGAGGTGTCGGCGGACGCCTTCCGCGCCAGCACGATCCGCGCGCGCGCCGCCTCGAGCGAGCGATACGACTGCTGGGCGACGTTCTGCGCGACCTGGTACTGCTGGCGGGCGGCCTCGACCTGCATCCGGCGCTGGTCGTACTCGCTCCGGGAGACGACCTTCTGCTCGAGCAGCGAGCCGATGCGGCCGAATTCCGCCTCGGCGAGATCCAGCGCCGCCCTGGCGTTCATCGCGTCGGGGACGTGGGCGGCGTCGAAGGCCTGGCCGGGCGCCAGGCCGAGCCTGGCCTCGAGCTGCGCGGCGTTGGCTTCCGCCTCCTGGAGCTGCGCCGAGGTTTCGGCCGGCGCGACCCGGGCGAGGACGCTGCCCTGCGCGACGCGGGAGCCGCGCTCGACCGCAGTCTCGATGACCCGTCCCGCGGCCTCGGCGCTGACCTCCGCCTGTTCGTCGGGAAGCAGCGTTCCGGAGACGCGAAGGAAGCGATCGATCGGCCGCATCTCGACCGCCGCGACCGCGATGACGGGCGGCTCGGGCTCGGGTGCGGCACTGACGGCACCGGAGGCGGAGCCGCAGGCGGACAGGCCGGCGGCCAGCGTGACGAGGGCAAGCGCCGCAAATGTCGGATGGGTTCTCATGACAGTCAAAAGCCTCAGCTGCACTTTTCCGGATGAAAGGTATGAGTAATGCCGGCGCGCAGGCCCGCCAGCGCCGCCTCCAGCGTGTCGCGCGCCAGGGCGTCGGCGTCCTCGCCGGGGGCCAGCCGCTCGCACAGCCGCAGCACCGCCACGCCGTGGACGGCGGACATCAGAATGCGGAAGACCGACTCCGGGTTGGTTCCGGGCGGGAAGGCGCCGGAGTCAATTACCGTCTGGATCCCCGCGGCCATCGTTTCGCGCATCTCCCGCACGAAGCCGAACCGCTCCCAGTCGCGGCTGATCCTCGGTACAGAGCGGTCGACGAACATCAGCGCGAAGTATTCGGGATGGGTGAGGCTGAAGTGATAGAAGCGCAGGAAACCGTCGCGGATGCCGTCGACGCCCGGAAGGGTGCGCGGCGCGTCCTCCTCGCAGGCGAACAGCAGGCGGAAGCCTTCTTCGGCCAGCGCCAGGAAGATGTCGTCCTTGCTGGCGAAGTAGCCGTAGATCGCTGCCGGGCTGTATTCGATTTTCTCCGCGATCTTGCGGATCGAAACGTTCTGGTAGCCCTCGGCGACGAACAGCTCGCGTGCGGCGTCCAGGATGGCGCGAGCGACGGCCTCGCGCTCACGTTCGTGTCTTTCCCTGACTCCCAACCTGACTCCCTCTCTGACCGGCGACTAAACGGTGTTTAGTGGACTAACGCCGTTAGACGCAAGCGGGCGCCAGATAGTTCCCGAACGGGGTTATCCTGCGAATATGGGAAGAATTGAACGTGGGCGGGCGGAAGTGATGCTGTCGGAATTGCCGGGGTGGACGCTTCAGGACTCCGCGATTCAGCGAGTTTTCCTGTTCCCGGCATTCCCCGATGCGGTGGGGTTTGTGGTGCGGCTGGGCTTCGAGGCCGAGGCTGCGGACCACCACCCCGACATGCTCATCAATTACCGGAAGGTGACGGTGACCTACACCACCCACAGCGCCGGCGGGTTGACCGAGAAGGATTTCGACGGGGCTGACGTGGCGAACCGGATTGCCGCGCTGGCGGCGGCCGGCGAGGGCAGCTGAGCTCAGCCGATTGGGAAGATAGTGTCCAGACCGTCGGCGGGGCGCGGGATGACGTGCACGCCGACCAGCTCGCCGACGCGGCGCGCCGCCGCGGCACCGGCGTCGGTCGCCGCTTTGACCGAGGCGACGTCCCCCCGGACGATGGCAGTGACGAGCCCGGCATCGACTTTCTGCCAGCCGACGAACACCACGTTGGCCGCCTTGACCATCGCGTCCGCCGCCTCGATCATGCCGACCAGTCCCCTCGTTTCAACCATGCCGAGGGCTTCACCGGGAAGTGGCTCCATGTCCCGCTACTCTACTACGCAATCCGGCCGCGCGCGGTGATCGGCAGACGTTCGACCACCCGGTCGCCATCGACCAGCCAGGCGTGATCGACGAGGTTCGCCACCACACACGCGTGATTCGGCACCACCCGCGCGAGCGCTCCCGGCTTCAACGCTGACGGGCCGAGCAAGCGGACGACGGCGTGCTCCTCGGAGAGGCGCTCGATGATCAGCGATTCATCCGGCTGCGACGCATGCAACGCTTCGAGCACCACTCCGTGGCCCGGTCGCGGACCGGGGCCGCGCACCAGATCGCTCGACAGGGTCTTGCTGCCGCAATCGAGGACGATGCGGTCGCCGTTGTGGGCCGTGACGACGCGGGCGAGCACGGTGAGCGCGCAGTCGTCCCACGCCGCCGATCCCAGCGCCACCTGCATGCGATCGTAGAACGCGTAATTCCCCGGGCGAAGCTCGGTCACGCCCGCCGCCGCGGCGCTGAAGCGCGCGGTGGGCGTGGCGCCAACGCTGATCTCCTCGATCGCCGTCCCCAGCCCCCCCGCCGCAGCCGCCAGCGTCGTCATGACGCCGGCCTCTTCCCGCGCGATGGCCGCGGCGTCCTCCGGTGAGGCGGCGCCGTACGCGTGTCCGGCGTGGCTCAACAGGCCGCGCAGCCGAATCCCCGGCAGGCCGGCCACGTCCGCCACGAACTGCGCGGCATCGGGCCGCGCCGGATCGATCCCGCAGCGGTGCAGACCGACGTCCACCTTGACGAGCACCTCGGCGACGGCTCCCGCCGCCTGCATCGCCGCCGACCAGCCGCGTGCCACGTCCGGGTGATCGACGATGAAGGAGAGCCGGGTGCGCGCCATGAGCGCGAGGACGCGGCCGGCATTCACCGGATTGAGCGGGTAGGCGACGCGGATGTCGTCGAAGCCGGCGTCGGCGAACAGTTCCGCCTCACCGAGCTTGGCGCAGCAGAGGCCCACCGCCCCCTTCGCCATCTGGCGCCCGGCCAGCGCCACGCTCTTGTGGGTCTTGACGTGCGGACGCAGCCGCTTGCCGCCAGCCGCCGCGGCCGCCTGCATCCGGTCGAGGTTCCGCTCGAGCCGCGACTGGTCGATGACGACACAGGGGGTGGGCAGATCCTCGAGGTGCACGGAGAAAGTGTAAACCCGGAACCTCTTTCAGAACATGCCCATCGTTCCACGCTGCGTGAAGGCGGGGAAGACGGTGCTGGTGTCGCGCAGGCCGAGATGGCCTTGGAGGATTTCGGAGAAGACGCTGCGGAAGTCGGTCGTCACCGCCAGGTCCCGTCCCTCGAAGCGCTGTTCGCGGGCGAGTCCCGGCCACTTGCCGTAGACGCGTCCGCCTTTCACGCCGCCGCCGAGAATCAGCATGGCGTTGCCGTGGCCGTGGTCGGTGCCGCGGCTGCCGTTTTCCACCACGGCGCGGCCGAACTCAGACATGGTGAGGATGACCACGTCACTCATGCGGTCGCCAAGGTCGCGGGCGAGCGCGGCGATGCTGCGGGCGAGGTCGTCGAGGCGCGTGGCGAGCTGTCCGGTGGCGGCGCCCTGGTTGACGTGGTTGTCCCAGCCGCTCGATTCCGCAAACGCCACTTCCAGGCCGACGTTTGCCTTGATCAGCTGGGCGATCTGCCGCAGCGCCGAGCCGAATGCGGATCGTGGATAGGCTGCGCCGTTCGCCGGCGCGTACTGCGCGGGATTGGCCGTCTCCAGCATGCGGACGGCGTCGAACGCCTCGCGTCCCGTCGTCTGCAGGGCGTGGCCGGCGGCATCGGCGTACTGGGCCTCGAAGGATGCCTGGGTCTCGCCGGCGGCGCCGCCGCGCAGGCCGAACTGGCTGATCTGGCCGATCGCCAGCGCCGGCGCGCGCCCCTGGAGCGACCGCGGCAGCTGCGAGGCGAGCGCCACCGCCCTGAACGGCGTCGCCGCCTGGTGCTCGCGGGCATGCAGGTAGCGATTGAGCCAGCCTTCGTCCGTGCTCTTGACCCCCGGTGTCGCCGTCTCCATGTAGTCCTGGGCGTCGAAGTGGGACCGTGTCCCCTCCGGCGAGCCGGACGCGTGCACGATCGCCAGCTGGCCGGCCCTGTAGAACGGCGCCAGCGGCGCGAGGCGGGGATGGAGGCCGAAGAGATCGTCGAGGCCGATGGCTGCGTCCGCGGAACTGCCCGGAGCCGCGATCGCCAGCGTCGGGCGGGCGGCGTAGTACTCCCGCTCGCCGAACGGGACCACCATGTTGAGGCCGTCAACGGCGCCGCGCTGAAAGATGGTGATGAGGATCTTGCCCCCGCCGCCGGAGGCGGCCACGGCGCGGGCGACGAACTGGGGCACGAAGCCGAGGCTGACGAGCGCCATCCCGCCGTTTTTGAGAAAAATCCGCCGGTTCATCATGGCTGTTACCTTTTCTGGAACTCTGGCGAGCCGAGCAGCAGCGCCAGCGCCAGCGCCGGCTCGGTTGCCCGCGCCACGGTCGCGGTCGTGGACGCGGACACCTCCCCTCCGAGCAGCTCGTGCTCCACGACCTCGGGGCTGGTCAACGCCCCGGCCGGCGCGGCACCAAGGCCGCCGCCCCGGCCTGCGCTTCGCGTCAGCGACACGGCGAAGTTCATCCGGTTGAGGAGTGCGCCGGTGTTGACCCAGGCATCGGCTCGGTCGGCATAGCCGGTCGGGGGCTGGCAGGCATAGAGCGGCATGCCCAGATCCCGAACCGCCTGAATCAGCGGCCGCGGCCGGACCTCCAGCCCCGAGGCCCGGGCGGCGCTGATCACGAATTCGAACGGCGTCTTCACTTTGGCGCGCATCGCCGCCGGGGCGAAGAACTCGGGTGACGTCAGGATCGCGTGCAGCACCTCGCGAATGTCGCCATGCGTCCGCAGGAAAGTGGCCGC
>JAYTEJ010000019.1:0-1959 GCA_043735365.1 Acidobacteriota bacterium | reverse complement strand
ATCCTCGGCGAACTGCTGGCACAGACCATCGAGTCCCGCACCCCGCTGCGGGTCGAGCGGCGGCTGAATCTTGCCGGCACCTTCATCCTCGACCGGGCCCTGCGCGCCGGCGACATCGACATTTACGTCGAATACTCGGGCACGGCGGCGACCGCGATCTTCCACGACGAGGTCTCGGGCGGCCGGCTCGAAGTGCTCGACCGGCTGAGGCGGCACTATGCCGACGCCGGGTTGACGCTGATGGAACCGCTCGGCTTCGAAAACACCTTTGCCATCCTGGTCCGCGGCGCGGATGCGCGCGCCAGCGGCTGGCGCACTCTTTCGGACCTCGCGCCCCGGGCGCCGACCCTCCGCGCCGGCTTCGGCTACGAGTTCCAGCAGCGCAAAGACGGCTATGCCGGGCTGGCCCGCACCTACGGCCTGCGCTTCGCCGCGCCGCCGTCGGCGATGGATCTCTCGCTCACCTACCGGGCCCTGGCCGAAGGCCAGGTGGACCTGATCGCCGGGGATGCCACCAGCGGCCTGATCGAGGCCTACGACCTCGTGATGCTCGAGGACGATCGCCATTATTTCCCCCCCTACGACGCGGTCCCGGTGGCGCGCAGTGCCGTCCTGCTGGCGCATCCCGAAATCCGCGACGCGTTCGGCCATCTGTCCGGGCGGATCAGCGTCGCCGACATGCGCCGGATGAACCACGCCGTCGATGCCGGGCACCGCGACCCCGCCGCCGTCGCCCGCGAGTTTCTTGATATGATCAAATGATGGCTGCACTGAATTCTTTCGGCACCCGGGCGCGGCTTTCGGGCGGCGGCTCGACCTTCGACATCTTCAGCCTGGCCGCGCTCGAGCGCGCCGGACATACCGGCATCGCGCGGCTGCCGTTCTCGCTCAAAATCCTGCTCGAGAACCTGCTGCGCTGCGAAGACGGCCGCTTCGTGCACGCCGAGGCGGTCGTCGCGCTGGCCGGCTGGGACGTCAAGTCCGCCGCCCAGCAGGAGATTGCCTTCACTCCGGCGCGCGTGCTGCTGCAGGACTTCACCGGCGTGCCCGCGGTCGTCGATCTGGCCGCGATGCGCGACGGCATCGTCCGGCTCGGGGGGGATCCGAAGAAGGTCAATCCGCTGCAGCCGGTGGAGCTGGTCATCGACCACTCGGTCCAGGTGGATCATTATTCCGAGATCAACGCCGCCGACCTCAACGCCATGCTCGAGTTCGGGCGCAACAAAGAGCGCTACACCTTCCTGCGCTGGGGGCAGGAAGCGTTCCAGAACTTCCGCGTCGTCCCGCCCGACACCGGCATCGTCCACCAGGTCAACCTCGAGTACCTGGCGCGGGTGGTCTTCAGCGAGCCGGCCGGCGCCTCGCGGCTGGCTTATCCCGATACCCTGGTCGGCACCGATTCGCACACCACCATGGTCAACGGCCTCGGGGTCGTGGGCTGGGGCGTGGGCGGCATCGAGGCCGAGGCGGCGATGCTCGGGCAGCCGATCTCGATGCTGATTCCAGAGGTCGTCGGCTTCCGCCTCGTCGAGCGCCTGCCCGAGGGGGCCACCGCGACGGACCTGGTGCTGACGATCACCGAGCGGCTGCGCAAGGCCGGCGTCGTCGGAAAGTTCGTCGAGTTCTACGGCCCCGGTCTCGAGTTCCTGACCATCGCCGACCGCGCCACGCTCGGCAACATGTCGCCGGAGTACGGCGCGACGATTGCCATCTGCCCGATCGACGACATGACGCTCGACTACCTGAGGCTCACCGGGCGCGACGAGGCCCACGTCAAGCTGGTCGAGGCCTACACCAAGGAGCAGGGGCTGTTCCGCCGGGACGATGCGCCGGATCCGGTGTACTCGAGCACGCTCGAGCTCAATCTTTCGACCGTGGTGCCGAGCCTCGCCGGCCCCAAGCGGCCGCAGGACCGGGTCTCGCTGCGCCAGGCCAAGTACAAGTTCCAGCAGGCGCTCG
>JAYTEJ010000018.1:0-8945 GCA_043735365.1 Acidobacteriota bacterium | reverse complement strand
TGGCGCCGCCGAGCACGGCGACGAACGGCCGGTCCGGCCGCTCCAGGATCTTCCCGAGGTACTCGACCTCCGCGGCCATCAGCAGCCCCGCGGCGCTTTCCTTCACCTGATGGACGATCCCTTCGGTCGAGGCATGGGCGCGGTGCGCCGAGCCGAACGCGTCATTGACGTAGACGTCGGCCAGCTCCGCCAGTTGCTTGGCGAAGGCCGGGTCGTTCTTCTCCTCCTCCGCATGGAAACGGAGATTCTCGAGCAGCACCACCTTGCCGCCGCGTGCCGCCCGCTCGATCGCCGAGGTCGCCGCCGCGCCGACGGCGTCTTCCGCGAACTCGACCGGCCGGCCGAGCAGCTCCGACAGCCGCGCCGCCACCGGCCGTAGCGAGTATTCCGGGTTCGGCTTGCCCTTGGGCCGCCCGAGATGCGACGCCAGGACGACCGTGGCGCCGTGCTCGAGCGCATACCGGATCGTCGGCAGCGACGACCGCACCCGGGTGTCGTCGCCGATGGTGCCGTTCTTGATCGGCACGTTGAAGTCGACGCGAAGGAAGACCCGCTTCCCCGCGATGTCGAGGTCCTTGATGCCGCGCACGCGCTACAGCCCCTTCTTCACGAGGTAGCGCAGCAGGTCGACGCAGCGGTTCGAGTAGCCCCACTCGTTGTCGTACCACGACAGCACCTTGACGAAGTCGCCGTCCATCACCGCGGTGTAGGGCGCGTCGAGGATCGAGGAGTGCGGGTTGCCGCGGAAGTCGATCGACACCAGCTCGGCGTCGCTGTACTGGAGGATGTTCTTGAGCGGGCCGTCGGCCGCCGCCTTGAACGCCGCATTCACTTCCTCGCCCGAGGTCTTCTTGTCGACCAGCACCGCCAGGTCGACCACCGAGACGTTCGGCGTCGGCACCCGCATCGCGATGCCGTCGAGCCGGCCCTTGATCTCCGGCAGCACCTCGCCGACCGCGACCGCCGCGCCGGTGGTGGTCGGGATGATCGACAGCGCCGCGGCGCGGGCCCGGCGCAGGTCCTTGTGGGGCAGGTCGAGCAGCTGCTGGTCGTTGGTATAGGAGTGCACCGTCGTCATCCACCCCTTGCGGATGCCGAACTGCTCGTGCAGGACCTTGGCGATCGGCGCCAGGCAGTTGGTGGTGCAGGAGGCGTTCGAGAGGATGTGGTGCTTGGCCGGGTCGTACTTGTCCTCGTTGACGCCGAGCACGATGGTCAGGTCCGGGTTTTTCGCCGGCGCCGTGATCACCACCTTCTTCGCCCCCGCGCTGATGTGTTTGGCGGCGTCGTCCCGCTTCGTGAACAGCCCCGTGCCCTCGAAGACGACGTCCACGCCCAGCGACTTCCACGGCAGCTGCGCCGGGTCCCTGACCGACAGCACCTGGAACTCGTCCTTGCCGACGGTGATGCGATCCCCTTTGGCGGACGTCTCCGCCTGGAGGTTGCCGAGAATGGAGTCGTACTTGAGCAGGTGGGCAAGCGTGTCGGCGTTGGTCAGATCGTTGACCGCGACGATGTCGATGTTGCTGTCGTCCATCGCCGCGCGCATGATGTTGCGCCCGATCCGGCCGAACCCGTTGATCCCGACTTTAATTGCCATCTGCGATACCTCCCAGTACCTGCGAAACCTTAGATTCTAATGAACGGCTTGCACCGCGGTCAAACGACGGACTAGAGTGAACCGGATCCGGCCATGTACGCCCTTTACAGCGTCCTCATCGTGGCGTTCTGCGCCCTGATGTCGCCCTACCTGGTTTACCAGGCGGTGCGCTACCGGAAGTACATCCGCAACCTGCCGCAGCGCCTTGGGCTGCTGCCGCGGTCCTTCAATCACGACGGCGACGAGTCGATCTGGATTCACGCCGTGTCGGTGGGCGAAGTGCTGACCGCCCGCGCGCTCCTGCCGGAGCTGCGCGAGCGCTATCCGAGGCTGCGGCTCTTCCTCTCGACCACGACGATGACGGGCCAGCAGATCGCCCGCAACAATCTCCAGTACATCGACGAGGTCTTCTATTTCCCCTTCGATCTCGGCTTCATCGTCAACCGGACGCTCCGGCTGGTGAAACCCCGTCTCTTCATTATGATGGAAACCGAGATCTGGCCCAACCTGCTGCGCGCCTGCCGCCGCGGCGGCGTCCGCACCATGCTGGTGAACGGCCGGATTTCGGCGCGCTCCTATCCCCGCTACCGCTTCGTCCGCCCCTTCTTCCGGCGCGTCCTCCTCGACGTCGATCGCTTCTGCATGCAGAGCGACGAATCGGCGCGCCGCGTCGTCGGCATCGGCGCCGACCCGGCGCGAGTGGTGGTCACCGGCTCGCTCAAGTTCGACTCCCTCGACGTCCCCGGCGCCTCGGCGGCCGCCGACCGCGGGCGGAACCGCGTCCTCCGGTATTTCCGGGTCGCCGAGGGGCGCCCGGTGATCATCGCCGCCAGCACGCTGCGCGGCGAGGAGGAGCCGGTGCTCGAGGCCTTCCAGCGCATCCGCGCGACCATGACCAACGCCCTGCTGATTATCGCGCCGCGCAAGCCCGAACGCTTCGACGACGCCGAGCGGCTGGCGCGGCGGGCGGGCTGGGCCGTGGTGCGGCGCAGCGAGCTGCCGGTGGACGTCGAGCCGCGCTGCGACGTCGTCATTCTCGACACCATCGGCGAGCTGGCGCAGATCTTCCAGGTGGCGACGGTGGTCTTCGTCGGCGGCAGCCTGGTGGATGCCGGGGGGCACAACATCCTCGAGCCGGCGGTGTTCGGCAAGCCGATCGTGTTCGGGCCGCACATGCACAACTTCACCGAGATCGCGCGGACCTTCCTCGATCACGGCGCCGCCGTCCAGGTCCGCAACGGCCGCGAGCTCGAGTCGGTGCTGCGCGAGCTATTGGGCGATCCGGTGCGCCGGGCGACGCTCGGCGCCGGGGCCCGGGCGCTGGTCGAGGCCAACCGCGGCGCCCGCAACCGCAGCCTCGCGGCGATCGCGCAGCTGCTGCCGCCGGACAATCCCGGCGGCGTCGTGCGTCCCTTCCGGCGGATCTGACGTTCGTGAGGACGTCCTGTGCTTAGCGCGCTGTATGCCGCCTTCGCGCGCCGCCGCCGCGAACATTACGCCGCCCGGCCGGACCTGCGCCGCCGGCTGCGGCGCCCGGTGATCAGCGTCGGCAATCTGGCGGTCGGCGGCCGCGGCAAGACGCCGCTGGTGGCGGCGATCGCGCGGGAGCTGCTGCGGATGGGGGAGCGCCCCGCGATCCTCAGCCGTGGCTACGCGCGCACCGCCCCGATCGACGGGGTCGTCGTCGTCCGCGACGCCGCCGGCCTCCGCAGCGACCTCGCCCGTGCCGGGGACGAGCCGCTGATGCTGGCGCGGCAGCTGCCCGGCGCCTGCGTGCTCGTCTCGCCCGACCGCTACCTCGCCGGCCGCCTCGCCGAGCACCAGCTCGGCGCCACCGTCCACCTGCTGGACGACGGCTTCCAGCATCTGCAGCTCGATCGCGACATCGACATCCTGATCATCGGCAAAGACGACGTCGCGGCGCCGGTGACGCTGCCGTCGGGGCGGCTCCGTGAACCGCTCGACACCTGCATCGTCGCGGATGCCATCGTCGCGGCGGACCCGGAGGTCGAGATCGAGGCGGCGGACCACGACATTCCGGTGTTTCGCGTGCGGCGGACGCTGGCGCCGCTGGTCGGATCTGAAAACGGCGTCCGGCCTGCCGGCGCGGACGCCGGGGCGCTGGCGGCGGTGGCGGGCATTGCCGAACCGTCGCGTTTCTTCGCCGACTTGCGGCGTGCGGGCTATACCCTGGCCGACACCCTCGCCTTCCGGGACCACCATCCCTACTCGCAGCGGGACGTGGTTCGCATCTTCGCGCGCGCCGCGGCGGCCGGCGCCGCGGCGGTGGTGACGACGGAGAAGGATTTCGTGCGGCTGCTGCCCTTCCGGCCGTTCCGGATGCCGGTGCTGTGGGCGCCGCTTACAATGGAGCCGGATCCGCTGCCCGGATTCCGGCGCTGGCTTGCCGGATCGATGGACGCGGCCCGTGACACGATTGCAGGCTGATTCGTCCCTTCGCGCCCCGATCGAGCCGCCGCGCCCCGCCCTGCGGCACCGGTTCGAGTATGCCGCCGTGATGGCGGTGGTGGCGGCGGCGCGTGTCTGTCCGATGGGCGCCGTGCTCGGGGCCGGGACCCTGCTGGGACGGATCTTCTATCTTGCCGACCGCGGTCATCGCCAGCTCGCGGTGCGGAACCTGCGGGCCGCGTTCCCCGTCCGCTCCGAGGCGGAATGCCGCGCCATCGCGCGCGAGATGTTCTCGCACTTCGGACGGCTGCTGGCGACGCTGCTCAAGTTCAGCACGCTGACCGCCGCCGAGATGATGTCGCGGATCGAGTTCGCCGGCGAGGAGCGCGTCACCCAGGCGCACGCGCACGGCCGCGGCGTGCTGCTCTTCACCGGACACTTCGGCTTCTGGGAGATCAACGCCCTGGCCCACGCCCTCGCGCTCGCGCCGATCGCGGTGCTGGCGCGGCCGCTCGACAACCCGCTGCTGCACCGGCTGCTGGAATCGGTCCGGACGTCCACCGGCAACACGGTGATCTATCGCCGCGGCGCGATCCGGCGGGTGCTGCGCGCGCTCGAGGCCAACCAGGCGGTGGCCTTCCTCATCGATCAGCACATGCAGCCGGCCGACGCCGTCTACGTCGATTTCTTCAACCGCCCCGCGGCGACGACCTCGGCGCTGGCGGCGCTCGCCATCCGGACAGGGGCGCCGGTGGTGCCGGTGTTCGCGCTGCCGCTGCCGGGCGGGCGGTTCCGCATGGTCTACGAGCACCCGGTCGAGCCGCCGCGCGCCGACGACCCGGACGCGATCCGGGAGTTCACGCAGCGCTGCACCGACGTGCTCGAGATGTACGTCCGGCGGTATCCGGAGCTGTGGCTGTGGATGCACCGGCGCTGGCGCGACGTCCCGGCGGGCGCGGCGGTGCGCGGCATGTTCCCGAGCGCGACGTCGGACGAGCCGGCCGCGCAGCCCGAGGCTGGCGTTGACTCCTGAGGCCCCGCCGCCGCCAGCGCGGCTGGTGATTCGCGCCCCCAACTGGCTCGGCGATGCGGTGATGGCGCTGCCGGCGATGGCGGCCGTCCGCACCGCCTATCCGTCCGCCCACCTGACGGTGGCGGCGGCACCGTCCGTCGCGCCACTCTTCGAGGAAGACACCGCGGCGGCGCCGGATGCGGTCCTGACCGTCACCGCCGCCACCGAGTCGGCGGCCCTGGCGGCCGGCAGCTTCGACGCCGCCCTGCTGCTGCCGCACTCGTTCCGCAGCGCCCGCGCGGCGCGTCAGGCCGGCATTCCGTCCCGCTGGGGCTACGGCGTGAATGTCCGCGGCTGGATGCTGACCCGCGCGCTGGCCCGGCCGCGCGCGCGCCTGCACCAGACGGAGTATTACGCCGCGCTGGTGCGCGCTCTCGGCCTCGACGTGCCGGCGGCCGCGCCCAGGATTGCGGTACGTCCAGAGACGCTGCGCCGCGCCGACACGCTGCTGGCCTCGCACCGGGTTTCGGGTGCGCCGCTGGTCGGCTTCGCTCCCGGCGCGGCCTACGGCCACGCCAAGCGCTGGCCGCCGTCTCGGGTCGCCGCGGTGATCGCGCGGCTGACGGTCGATCGCGGCGCGACCTGCGTGATCGTCGGCGCCGCCGGCGATCGCGACGCGGCGCGTGAGATAGAATCAGGGCTGCCGCCGGGGGTCGGGATCGTCGATCTCGTCGGCCGGACCGACCTGCGGCTGCTCGCCGGGGTGCTGGCGCGTTGCGACGCCTTCGTCTCGAACGACTCGGGCGGGATGCATCTCGCGGCGGCGATCGGCGTGCCGGTCGTCGCGATTTTCGGCCCCACGGACGATCGCGTCACCGCTCCGCCGCCGGGGCACGACGTGCTCGTCCACCAGGTGTTCTGCCGTCCGTGCATGCTGCGCGACTGCCCGATCGACCATCGCTGCATGAAAGGCATCAGCGCCGCTGCGGTGTTCGACCGGGTGGCGGCACGGCTCGACGACGTCAGTCAGCGCGCGGAGGATCCATGAACAACCGGCCAGCCGTGTTTCTCGACCGTGACGGCACCCTGATCGAGGAAGCCGGCTATCTCGACCGGCTCGAACGGCTCGCCTTCTTTCCCTATGCCGTGGACGCCGTCCGGCTGCTCAATCGCAGCGGGCTGGCGGTGGTCATCGTCACCAACCAGGCCGGGGTCGCGCGCGGGATTTTCAAGGAGGCCTTCGTCGCCGAGGCGCACCGCCACGTCGCCGAGCGTTTCGCGGCCGGCGGCGCCCGCATCGACGGCTTCTACTACTGCCCCCATCATCCGGATGCGAGCGTCGCGGCGCTCCGCCAGGACTGCGACTGCCGCAAGCCGAAATCAGGCATGTTCACCCGCGCCGCCGCGGAGCTCGGCCTCGACCTCGCGGCCTCGTTCGTGGTCGGCGATCGCTGGCACGATCTCGAAGCCGGCCAGCGCGTCGGGGCGCGCGGGATTCTGGTCCGCACCGGCTACGGACGCACCGAGGAAGCGGCCCCGAAGCCCGGCCTCCAGCCGGCCGCCATCGTCGAGAACGTCGTCGAGGCGGCGTCCTGGATCCTGCGCGCCCGCTAGATGACTGCGCACCAGAGCACGTCGATCACCCCGGCCCGGCTCGCGTCGCTCATCGACGCCTTTGCCGATGTCCGGACGCTCGTGTTCGGCGACCTGATCGTGGACGAGTTCATCTACGGCGAGATCGCGCGGGTGTCGCGCGAGGCCCCGGTCCTGATCCTCAACTACGATTCGACCGCCATCGTCCCCGGCGGCGCCGGCAATGCCGCGGGCAACGTCGCCGCGCTCGGCGGCACGGCCGTGGTGGTGGGCGCGGCGGGCAAGGATGACCCTGGCCGGCGGCTGATCGAGGCGATGCGCGGCACCATCGACGTCCGCGGCATCATCCGGCCGCCCGACTTCCGCACCCCGACCAAGACCCGCATTCTCGCGGGCGGTATTCACTCCGCCAAGCAGCAGGTCGTGCGCATCGATCGCGCCGTGGGGTCGCGGCTGGCTGATGCCGATCGCGCCGGGGTCGGCAGCCGTCTTGCCGCCGCGGCGCCGCGCTGCGACGCGCTGCTGGTGTCCGACTACGGCAGCGGACTGGTGACCCCGGCGCTGGTCGCGCAGGCGCAGCGGGCGCTGCGGCGCCGCGGCCGGGCGGTGGCGCCGGTGATGATCGACTCGCGCTACGCGCTGCTGCGCTTCCGCGGCATGACGACCTGCACGCCCAACGAGTCGGAGGTCGAGCAGCTGCTCGGCGTCCGGATTGGCGACAATCCCCGGGTGCTCGAGAAGGCGGGGCGCGAGCTGCTGGTCCGCACCCGCTCCGCCTCGGTCCTCATCACCCGCGGCAGCCGCGGCATGGCGCTGTTCGTGAAGGACCATCCGACGGTGCACGTCCCGATCTTCGGCACCGACCAGATTGCCGACGTCACCGGGGCCGGCGACACCGTGATCGCGACGATGACGCTGGCGCTCGCGGCCGGAGCCACTTTCCTGGAAGCCACCCACCTCGCCAACTATGCCGGCGGCCTCGTGGTCATGAAGCGGGGGACCGCGACCGTCAGCGCCGACGAGCTGCGGCAGGCGGTGCTCACCGACCTTGACTGAGAAAGTCGTCACCAGGAAGCAGCTGGCCGCGCGGGTGGCGGCCGACCGGGCGGCCGGCCTGACCGTGGCGTTCGCCAACGGCTGCTTCGACCTGCTGCACGTCGGCCACGTCCGCTACCTCGCCGCCGCGGCGGCTGAAGCCGATCGCCTGATCGTGGCCGTCAACGGCGATGCGGCCGCCGGCGCGAAAGGGCCGGGACGGCCGCTGTTGAAGGCGGAGGACCGCGCCGAGATCGTGGCGGCGCTGCGGGTGGTCGATTACGTCACCATCTTCGAAGAGCCGACGGTCGACACCCTGCTGACGCTGCTGCGGCCCGACGTCCACTGCAAGGGAACCGATTACACGCCCGAGACTGTCCCGGAGCGCGCCACGGTCGCGGCCTACGGCGGCCGCATCGCCATCGTCGGCGACCCCAAGGATCATTCGACGCGCGACCTGCTCGATCGTATCCGCGGATGAAGGTGCTGATCGTCCGTCTCGGTGCGCTCGGGGACATCGTCCATGCGATTCCCGCCGCCGCGGCGATCCGCGCGGCATGGCCGGAGGCGCGGATCGACTGGCTGGTCGATGCGAAGCATCGCGCCATGGTGGATCTGGTGGCGTGCGTGGACCGGTGCATCCCGCTCGAGCGGCCCAGCCCTGGAGGCTGGCGGGATGCGATCCGGATCCTGCGCCGCGAGCATTACGACTGGGCTATCGACGTCCAGGGCCTGCTCAAGTCCGCGGTCCTCGCCAGGGCCTCGGGCGCGGCGCGAGTGGCGGGCTTCTCGCGGGGACTTCGCGAGCGGGCCGCGCGGCTCTTCTACACGGACGTGCCGGCCGGCCCGGCGGCGCCGGCGGGGGAGCACGTCATCGCGCGGAACCTGGGGCTGCTGCGAACGCTTGGCATCGACGACCAGCGAGTGACCTTTCCGCTCAGGCAGGTGACCTCTCCCGCGCTCGACGTCGTCCGCGGCGGACCGGCGGGAGATCGGCCGTTCGCCCTGATCAATGCCGGTGCCGCCTGGCCGAACAAGCGCTGGCCGGCGGCCGGCTACGGCAACGTCGCCGCCTACCTCCACGACGTGCAGAGCATGCGTCCCTTCGTGCTGTGGGGGCCCGGTGAAACCGCCGCGGCGCAGGCCGTGGTCGATGCCTCCGGTGGGAAAGCCAGCCTGGCGCCGCCGACCACGGTGGCCGACATCTTCGCGCTCTGCCGCGAAGCGGGGATCGTGGTGTCGGGCGACACCGGTCCGCTGCACATCGCCACCGCCGCCGGCGCGCCGACGGTCTCG
>JAYTEJ010000017.1:0-7375 GCA_043735365.1 Acidobacteriota bacterium | reverse complement strand
CGCCGCCGCCGCCCCAGGGGGGCGGCACCGCCGATGCTCCTCCGGGCGCGGCAGGTGCCGGCGGCGCCACGGGGCCGCTGCCGGTCTACGGCAACGCCTCGGCGCTCTCGAAAATCTTCAACCCCGACATGGCGGTGATTGGCAATTTCCTCGGCGCCACCGGCCGCAACCCGATCGACGCCGCGCCGGTGCTGGAGATGCACGAGGCGGAAGTCTCGCTGCAGGCGATCGTCGATCCCTACGCGCGCGCCGACTTCTTCCTCGCGGCGTCTCCCGACGGCCTCGAGATTGAGGAAGGCTTCCTGACGCTGACCAGCCTGCCGGGCGGACTGCTCGCCAAGGTGGGCAAGCTCAAGGAGCAGTTCGGCAAGGTCAACACCCTGCACGCCCACGCCCTGCCGTGGGTGGATACGCCGCTGGTGATGAAGAACCTCTTCGGGCGAGAGGAGGGGATCAAGGACTCGGGCATCTCGGTGTCGAAGCTGATCCCGAACTCGCTGCTGTTCCTCGAAGCCACCGGCGAGGTCTATCAGGGCAATGCCGGGCCGTTCCAGTCGCACGATCGCAGCAACGTCAGCTGGCTGGGACGAGTGCGGGGTTACCGGGACATCACCGAGGGGACCAACCTGGACGTCGGCACGTCCTTCACCACCGGCCACAACGACGCCGGGCTCGACACCCGGACGCGGCTGTTCGGCGTCGACGCGACCGTGCGGTATCGGCCGCTGCGGCGGGCCGTCTACCGCCGCTTCCTCGGCCGCACCGAGCTCGTCTGGAGCCGCCGCGGCCAGTCTGCCGGCGACGTCTCCGCCTTCGGCATGTATGCCAGCGGCGAATACCAGTTCGCCCAGCGCTGGTTCGGCGGGCTGCGCTACGACCACTCCCAGCGCGCCGCCGATGCCTCGCTGACCGACAAGGGGCCGTCGCTGGTGTTGACTTACTGGCCGAGCGAGTTCAGCCAGATCCGCGGGCAATACCGCCACATCCGCTACGCCGAGAACGTGACCTCGAACGAACTGCTGTTCCAGTTCCTGTTCGCCATCGGCGCGCACGGCGCGCACGTGTTCTAAGGCCGCCGGGCCTGCGTCTCATGATCGGGCGGCCACAGACAGATAGAGAGGCGGAACATATGACAGCGAAACAGAAGTTCACCATCACAGCCGCGTGCGCCCTGACGCTGCTCGCCAGCGTCAGCACCAGCGCCGTCGCGGCCATCAACGTCGTCACCTCGACCGAAGACCTGGCGTCGATCGTCCGGTCGGTGGGGGGCGACAAGGTCAGCGTCGAGTCGCTCGCCAGGGGCTACCAGGATCCCCATTTCGTCGAGGCCAAGCCGAGCTTCATCCTCAAGATGAACCGGGCCGATCTGCTGGTCGCGGTCGGGCGGGAGCTCGAAATCGGCTGGCTGCCGCCGCTGATTACCCAGAGCCGCAACTCGAAAATCCAGCCGGGGGCCGCGGGCTACCTCGACGCCTCCCAGACCGCGAAGATACTCGACGTGCCCACCGGACAGGTCACCCGCGCCATGGGGGACGTCCATCCGCAGGGGAATCCGCACTTCTGGCTCGATCCCGACAACGGTCGCCGCGTCGCCCAGGCGGTGCAGGCCAAGCTGAGCGAGCTCAGTCCCGGCGACGCCAGCTACTTCGCCCAGCAGTACGCGGCCTTCGACCGCAAGCTCGCCGAAGGAGAGAAGCGCTGGAAGGCGGCGATGGCGCCGTATCGCGGCATCAAGGTCGTGTCCTATCACCGCTCGTGGCCGAACTTCGCGGAGGCGTTCGGCCTCGATGTCATCGGCTACGTCGAGCCGAAGCCGGGCATTCCGCCGTCACCCGCCCACACGCTGGAGCTCGAACAGGACATGAAGCGCCAGAACGTCAAGATCGTGATGGTCGAGCCGTATTTCGACGCCAAGACCCCCAATGCCATCGGCAGGGACACCGGCGCCGAGGTACTGGTGATGCTGCCTTCGGTCGGAGGCGTCAAGGAAGTCACCGACTACTTCCAGCTCTTCGACTACGACATCAATCTGCTGGTCAACGCCATCAAAAAGACGGGAGCTCGCTGAATGGCCGGTCTGACGCTCGGACAGATTCTCGACTTCCTGGCGGCGCCGTTCGTCGCCAGCCTGATTCTCACCGGGATCCATTCGTATCTCGGCGTCCACGTGGTCGAGCGCGGAGTCATCTTCGTCGACCTCTCGCTGGCGCAGATTGCCGCGCTCGGCGCCACGATTGCGGTGCTGCTGCCGTTCTCCGCCGGCGACCCGCACGCGCCGTCGGTCTATTGGGTGAGCCTGCTCTTCACCTTCATCGGCGCGGCCATCTTCTCGACGATCCGCGGCAAGAGCTCGCGCATTCCGCAGGAGGCGATCATCGGCATCAGCTACGCCGTCGCCTCGGCGGCGGCGATCCTGGCGATGAGCAAATCGACGTCGGAGTCCGAGCACCTCAAGGACATGCTGGTCGGCAACATCCTCGCCGTCTCCTGGCACGAGGTCGGCACGACCGCGCTCCTCTACGGCGTCGTCGGCGCTTTTCACTACGTGTTTCGCAAGCAGTTCCTCACCATCTCCATGAACCACAACGATGTCGAGAGCACCGGACTGAACGTGCGCTGGTGGGACTTTCTCTTTTACGCGTCCTTCGGCTTCGTCGTCACCTCGTCGGTGGCGATCGCCGGCGTCCTGCTGGTGTTCTGCTACCTGATTGTGCCGTCGGTGGCGGCGATGCTGTTCGCCGACACCATCGGCAAGCGGCTGGCGATCGGCTGGACCATGGGCACGATCGTCTCCGCGCTCGGCGTCTACCTGTCGCTGATCCTCGACCTGCCGACCGGCGCGACGATCGTCTGCACCTTCGGCTGCGTACTGATCCTGATGGCCATCGTGCGGGCGATCATCCCCCGGCGGGTCGCCCCCCAGGTCGGGTTTCGGGCGGCCTGAACAAGGGTTCCGCAGGGTTCTACTTGGTTCTGCGGGGTTCCGCGGGGTTCGGTTCCGCGGGTTCGGTTCTGCGAGGCTCGGTGAGGTGCTTCGGCACACGGTGTGATTTCTGCGGGATAATCGGCGGGCATGGAATGCCGCCACTGCGGAACGGAGATCGCCGACAAAGCGATCGTGTGCTACCGGTGCGGGGCTGGAACGACGGATCCGGTGCGCGCGCCGGCGCCGATTGGGCGGCGGCCGGGGGGTGGTCCGCCGCTCGTGGCCGGGATCGTGCCGCTGGTCGCGGCGCTGGTGCTGATCGTCATGGCGCGAAGCTCGCTGCATGCCGAGGCGCTGACCGTGGCGGCCGCGGCTTCGGCGCTCGCAGGGGTGGTACTGCTGGTCGTTCGCCTGTCACGGCCCCGCTGAGGTACACTCATTCGATGGCTGAGGCTCGTCTCGAAGTGACCGACGCACTCGGTCGGCGTCTGGTGCCGATTGAGAAGGCCGCGTTCGAGATCGGCCGCCGCGAGACCAACGATCTCCGCCTCGCCGGCAGCGAGGTATCGCGCGACCACGCCGAGATCATCGCCGCCGGCAGCGGCTTCCTGCTGCGCGATCGCGCCTCCCGCTACGGGACGTTCGTCAACGGCGAGCAGGTCACGGAGCGCGCCCTGGCCCACGGCGATCGCATCCGCCTCGGGCGCAGCGGCGGCGCCGAGATGGTCTTCCTCACTCGCGACACCGCGCCACCCCCCGAACGCACCGCCACCACTGCGGTCGGCGATTTGCGGCAGATCGCGACGCTGCTCGAAGGCCTGCGAGCCCTGGGCACCGGGCGGGTCCTGGACGACGTGCTGTCGATGGTGCTCGATTCCGCGATCGAGGTGAGCGGCGCCGAGCGCGGCTTCATCATGCTGGCGCCCGCCGGCGGCGAGCTGGAGTTCAAGATGGCCCGCGGCCGCGGCCACCTCACCCTGCCGGGCAGCAGCTTCGCCACCAGCCGCAAGATTCCCGAAGAAGTGTTCCGCACCGGCGAGCCGCGGCTGGTCGCCGACCTGCTCGACGGCGCGCTCGCCAGCGTCCACATGGGCACCGTGGCGCTCGGTATCCGCAACGTGCTGTGCGTGCCGCTGCGCCTGGTCCGCTACCTCGACAAGGCGGAGGCGCTCGGCGAGGAGCGCCGCATCGGGGTGCTGTATCTCGACAGCCGCGAGAAGGGCATTCTGATGTCCGGCTCGACCCTCGCGGCGCTGGAGACGCTGGCCACCGAGGCCGCCGTGGCGATCGAAAACGCCCGCCTCTACCGCGAGACGATGGAGAAGGCGCGGATGGAGCAGGAGATGAGGATTGCGGCGGAGATCCAGCAGGCGCTGCTGCCGCGGATGGTGCGTGCCGGGGCGTTCTTCGACGCCGCGGCCGCCTCGCTGCCCTGCCGGTCGATTGGCGGCGACTTCTACGACTACGTCGACCTGCCCGCCGGGGCGCTGGGCTTCGCGCTCGGAGACGTCGCCGGCAAGGGGCCGCCGGCGGCGCTGTTGAGCGCGATGATGCAGGGGATGTTCGCCGCCCAGGCGGCGACCAGCGACTCGCCGTCGCAGACCATTTCGCGCGCCAACCTCGCGCTCTACCGCCGCGGCATCGAGTCGCGCTTCGTGACGCTGATGTACGGCGCGCTCCATCCGGACGGCCGGCTGACCTACTGCAACGCCGGCCACAACCCGCCGCTGGTGCTGTCGAACCGGAACGGCGCGTTCTCGATGCGCCGACTCGAATGCGGCGGCCCGATCGTCGGCTTGTTCGAGGGGGCGCACTACGACGAGGAGACGGTGACGCTCGAGAAGGGGGACTGGCTGATCGTCTTCAGCGACGGCGTCTCGGAGGCGATGTCCCGCGACGGCGACGAGTACGAGGAAGAGCGGATCCGGGCGTGCGTCGAGAAGAATTTCGCCCTTGACCCGCCGAAACTGCTCGAGGCGCTGTTCGCCGACGTGCGCGAGTTCACGCGCGGCGCGCCGCAGAGCGACGACATCACGGCGATGGTCCTGCGCTACGGAGGCTAGGCTGGGGCCCCTGCGGCGGCCGCGGCGGCTGCTGATCGCCGGCTGGATCGTGCTCGGCGGGGCGCTCTGGAATGCGCTGTTCGAGATGATGGTGGTCCGCGGCGTCAAGGATTACCTGCTCGACGCCGCCCTGGCAGCGTCCGGGCGCGGGCCGGTGGTCGCCATCCGCGAGGTCATGGACCCGGCCATCCATCACGCCGCCTGGGTGGCGAGCCTGTGGACGGCGCTCGTCTGGCTGGCGGCCGCGGCGACGATTCATTATGCATCCGCTGATCCACGACTGGAACCGCCCGCCGGCGCCGCGTCCCGTCCTGCTGAATGACGAGACGCTCCGCGACGGCCTGCAGTCCCCCTCGGTGCGCTGCCCGTCGATCGAGCAGAAGCTCGCCATCCTCCATCTGATCGAGCGGCTCGGCGTCACCACCGTCAACATCGGCCTCCCCGGCGCCGGCCCGCACGTCGCCGCCGACGTCGAGCGTCTCGCCCGCGAGATCGCCTCGGCGCGGCTGACGGTCACCGCCAACTGCGCCGCCCGGACGGTCGTCGCCGACATCCGTCCGATCGCGGAAATCTCGCAGCGGGCCGGCATCGCCATCGAGTGCTGCGCCTTCATCGGCTCGAGCCCGCTGCGGCGCTTCGCGGAAGGGTGGACGCTCGACCAGCTGCTGCGCCTCACCGAGGAGGCCATTACCTTCGCCGTCGGCGAAGGGCTGCCGGTGATGTACGTGACGGAAGACACCACCCGCGCCGATCCCGATACCCTGCGGCGCCTCTATGCCGCGGCGATCCGGGCCGGGGCCTCACGCGTCTGCGTCGCCGACACCGTCGGCCATGCCACCCCAGACGGCGCCGCGGCCGTGGTCCGGTTCGTCGCGGAGGTGGTGCGCGATTGCGGCGGAGGCATCGGCATCGACTGGCACGGGCACCGCGACCGCGACCTGGCGGTGGCCAACGCGCTCGCCGCGCTCGAGGCCGGCGCCACCCGGCTGCACGGCACCGCGCTCGGGATTGGCGAGCGCGTCGGCAACACGCCGATGGATGCGCTGCTCGTCAATCTCGTGCTGATGGGGTGCATCGAGCGCGACCTCTCCGCCCTGGTCGATTACTGCGATACCGTCTCGGAGGCCACCGGCGTCCCCATTCCCGCCAACTACCCGGTCGTCGGGCGCGATGCCTTCCGTACCGCGACGGGCGTACACGCGGCCGCCGTCATCAAGGCCTACCGCAAGCAGGATCCGGTGCTGGCCGACGCCGTCTACTCGGCGGTACCGGCGTCGCTGGTGGGGCGCGAGCAGACCATCGAGATCGGCCCGATGTCGGGGCGGTCGAATGTGATCTTCTGGCTCGAGAAACGAGGGCTGCCGGCCGCCGAGGCCCAGATCGACCGCATCTTCAGACAGGCCAAGGCCTCGACGGCGGTGCTGACGGAGGCAGAAATTCTCGCAGAGCTCGATCGAACCCCGTAGAACCTCGCGGAACCAGGCAGAACCGAACCTCGCAGAACCCCGCAGAACCGAACCTGGTAGAACCTCGCAGAACCGAACCTGGTAGAACCTCGCGGAACCCCGCAGAACCCGGTAGAACTGTTCCCAAGGTCCCGAGGGTCCGACGGTCAGTGAGCGGCGATGTCCGGGAGCGCCTCGAGGATCACGGCGCCGACGATTTCGAGCGACCGCGCACTGACGTTGTCGAGGGTGTCGGCGCTGGTATGCCACGCGACCGCGCCGGTGCGAGTGTAGTACTCGAGGTCGATGAGGTCGACGGCGGGGACGCCCGCGTCCAGGAAGCTGAGATGGTCGTCCTCGATCGGCGTCGATTCGTCCGAGAACTCTGGGTGGCGGAGCCGCTGTGCCGCCTTCCAGATGGCGTCGGTGAGCCACGGCGTCGAGCTCGACTCGCGCTTGATCACAAGGTCGCGGTCGCCCACCATGTCGACGAGAATGAACGCGCGGATGTCGTGCAGCGAGCCGTCCTTCCGCGACGCCTCGACGTAGTGGCGGCTGCCGTAGGTGTGGTCGGTGCCCTGCCACGCGCCGGTCGACTCCTCGCCGTCCAGGAACAGCAGCTCGATCGTCGGCAGACCGGTGCGCCCCCTGAGGGCGCGCGCCAGCTCGATCAGCACCGCCGTGCTCGAGCCGCCGTCGTTGGCGCCGACGAACGGAAACTCCCTGAACAGCTTGGTGTCGTAGTGGCCGCCGATGACCAGCCGGCCGAGGCCCGTGCCGGGGATCCGGGCGCTGACATTCACCATGGCGATCGGCCCGATTGGCGTGGCCGCGACGAAGGCCTGCTCGCGGGGCTCGAGACCGAGGCGGGTGAGCTCGGCCTTGATGTAGGCGCGGGTGCTGGCCGCCGCCGGGGAGCCCGCCGGCCGCGGCCCGAGCGC
>JAYTEJ010000016.1:0-2315 GCA_043735365.1 Acidobacteriota bacterium | reverse complement strand
GGAAATCATCGGAAGCCGGAACCCCGAACCCGGAACCCCGAACCCGGAACCCGGGACCCCGAAGGCACAATTCGATACTATCAGCACCCCGTGTCCCTGATTCTGGCATCAGCCTCGCCGCGGCGCGCGGAACTGCTGACCTCGGCGGGGTACCTGTTCGAGGTCGCTCCCGCCGACGTGGACGAGACCCCCAGCCCCGGCGAGGGGCCCGCCCCCTACGCGCTGCGGGTGGCGCGCGACAAGGCGCAGGCGGTGGCGGCGGCCCGCGCCGGGCAGACCGTCCTGGCGGCGGATACGGTCGTGGCCATCGACGGCCTCATCCTCGGCAAACCCGCCGGCGCCGCCGACGCCGCCCGTATGCTCCGGCTGCTGTCAGGACGGCTGCACGACGTCCATACGGCGGTGGTGGTAGCCGCCCGCGACGGTAGCGAGCGCGCGGAAGTGGTGACCACCCGGGTCCGGTTCCTGGCGCTCACCGAGGCAGAGGTGGCGTGGTATGTGGCCTCCGGCGAGCCGGAAGGGAAGGCCGGAGCCTACGCCATCCAGGGGCGTGGCGCCCGCTTCATCGACTGGATCGACGGGTCGTGGTCGAACGTCGTCGGCCTCCCGATCGCGACCGTCTACCGGCTGCTCGGCGGGGCGTAACCGATTGACCCGTTTCGGCAGAGCACGGTATTCTTACGGAGTCATCCCGGACATCCTATGAAAGCCAAATCTCTCAAGCTTGCCGTCACGGTGGCGATCCTGGTCGTGGCCTTCGGCGCCCTGCTGTACTCGACGCTCCGGGACGGCACCGAGTATTACAAGCACGTCGAGGAGGTTGCCAGCAATCCCGACGCCTGGCATGGCAAGAAGCTGCAGCTCCACGGCTACGTCGTCGACAAGTCGATTTTCGTGAAGCCCGACACCCTGGAATACCGCTTCCAGGTGCAGAGCAAAGGGGCCGTCATGGCCGCCAGCTACACCGGCATCGTCCCCGACACCTTCAAGGACGGCTCGGAGGTGGTGCTCAAGGGGCACCTCGGGCCGAACGGCTTTGCGGTGGAGTCGAACGGGGTGATGGCCAAGTGTCCGTCGAAGTACGAAGCCAATAAAGCCACGGTTCCCGGCACCTGACCATGCCCAGTCTCGGCAACTTCCTGCTGCTCGCCAGCTTCGTCATCTGCGCTTACGCCATAGCCGCCTCGGTCGCGGGGGCGCGGCGGCGCTCGCGGCGGCTGGTGGAGAGCGGCCTCGGTGCCTTCCACCTGATCACCGCGCTGATGACGGTCGCGTCGGTCGTCATGGTGCACGCCTTCGTCACTAACGACTACACCGTCAAGTACGTGCAGCGGTATTCCGATACCGTGCAGCCGCTCTTCTACAAGATTGCGTCGTACTGGGGTGGGCTCGACGGCTCGATCATGTTCTGGGTGTTCCTGCTCGGGATCTTCGGCAGCATCGCGGTGCACACCAACCGCGAGCGCCACCGCGAGCTGATTCCCTACGTCGTCGCGGTGATTGCCACGGTCGAGATGTTCTTTCTCTTCCTGATGGTCGTGCACAACAACCCGTTCACGACCTATCTCGGGCAGGCGCCGGCCGACGGCAAGGGGCTCAACCCACTGCTCCAGAACTTCTACATGGCGATCCACCCGCCGTCGCTCTACATCGGGTTCGTCTCGATGACGATCCCGTATGCGTTCGGCATGGCGGCGCTCATCACCGGACATCTGGACGACTCCTGGCTGCGTGCGGTGCGGCGCTGGACGATGGTCGGCTGGCTGGTGCTGTCGTTCGGCCTGATTCTCGGGATGCTGTGGGCCTACGAAGAGCTCGGCTGGGGCGGCTTCTGGGGCTGGGACCCGGTCGAGAACGCGGCGGCGCTGCCGTGGTTCACCGCCACCGCCTTCCTCCACTCAGTGATGGTGCAGGAGCGCCGCGGCATGCTGCGCGTCTGGAACGTCACACTGGTGATCGTCACCTTCTTCCTGACCATCTTCGGCACCTTCATGACCCGGTCGGGGATCGTGCAGTCGGTGCACGCCTTCGGCGAGGACCGCGCGCTGGCGCTGCTGTTCACGATCTTCATGGTGGCGATCCTGATCTTCAGCTTCGCGCTGGTGATTTACCGGCTGCCGATGCTGCGGGCGCGCCACGACCTCGATTCGTGGGTGTCGCGCGAGGCGGCCTTCCTCGCCAACAACTGGATCCTGCTGTTCTCGGCCTTCTTCGTGCTGTTCGCGACGATGTTCCCGACCTTGAGCGAGGCGGTGATGCACGAGCGGCTGACGGTGGGGCCGGCGTTCTTCAACAAGTGGATGCTGCCGATCGGC
>JAYTEJ010000015.1:0-5684 GCA_043735365.1 Acidobacteriota bacterium | reverse complement strand
CCTTCTGCCGCATCTCTTCGTCGGCCTGGATGCGGGCGCTGATGTCGGTCGAGATGCCGACGATGCCGATGAGGCGGCGCTGGTCGTCGAGCACCGGCGAGTCCGTGACCAGGGCGGGGAAGACGCGTCCACCGCGATCCTGGACCGGGAACTCCCCGGTCCACGATTCCCCTCGCTGCAGGCGGGTCATGATGTCGCGCGCCAGCTCCGGAGACGACTGCGGCCGGGTCACGTCGTTGACGTCGCGGCCGAGGATCTCGCCGGGCTCCCAGCCGTAGAGCTCGCCGGCGAACCGATTGGCGTAGGTGATGCGGCCGCCGGTGTCGGTGGCGATTACCGCCTGGCCGATCTGATCGAGCATGTGCGCTTGCATCCGGATGGCGTCCTGCGTCCGTCGGCGCTCGGTGATGTCCTGGCAGGTGCCGGTGGCAATCCGCGGCGCGCCGCTGTCGTCGGCGATCACCTGCCAGCGTTCTTCGATGAACTTGATCCGTCCGTCCGCCATCAGCAGGCGATGCTCGATGGCGCCCGCGGATCGCTCCTCGAACGAGCGGCGGAAGGCCTCGTCCACGGCGGCGCGGTCGTCGGGGTGCACCAGCGCGAGGAAGCCCTCGTGGGTCGGCTGGAAGGTGTCTGGGGCAGCCTCGTGGATGCGATAAGTCTCGGCCGACCACATGACGGAGAACGTCGACAGGTCCGTCTCCCAGCTGCCGACGCCAGCCACCGCCTGCGCCGCCACCAGCCGTGCGCGCTGGCTGTCGAGCTCGGTCGCCAGCGCCCTCTGGACCCGTTCGGCCTCGTGCGCCACCTGCTGCGCCTGCTTGAGGTCGTCGATGTCGGTGCAGGTGCCGATCCATCCGGCAATTTCGTCGTCTCCGCCGCGGAGAGGCAGCCCGCGGATCAGCATCCAGCGATAGCGGCCGTCGGCGTGGCGCAGCCGGCACTCGATGTTGTAGTCACCGCTCCGCGCCGCAGCCTGCCAGGCGAGTGACGTCTGCTGCCGATCGTCGGGATGGATGCAGACGTGCCAGCCGCGCCCGGCAATCTGATCGAGACCGAGGCCGGTGTAGGCGAACCAGCGCTGGTTGAAATACGTGCCCCAACCGTCCGGCCGGGACATCCACACCATCTGCGGCATCGATTCGGCAAGGGTGCGGAACTGCGCTTCGCTCTCGCGTAATGCTTCCTGCGCCTGCCGCCTCTCGGTGATGTCCTGGAAGGCCCCCTGCAGGCGGACGATGCGGCCGTCCTCGTCGCGCACCGCCTCGCCGATCGAACGCACCCAGATCTGCCGCCCAGTGGCCGTGTGCTTCCTGAGCTCGATGTCGTAGGGAATGCCGTCCCGTTCGCAGGCCGAGACGTGCCGCATCACCTCGGCGCGGTCTTCCGGCGGGTAGTAGCTGATGCCTTCCTCGAAGGTCGGTTTGTAGCCGGGCGGCACGTCGTGGATGGCGCAGTTCTCGTCGGTCCAGGTGAGCACCCGGTCGGGGACCGTCAGCGTCCAGCCCCCGAGGCGGGCGATCCGGCCGGCGGTGCGGATGACCGCCGCGTTGCGGGACGATTCCTCAAGGGCGGCGCGCTGCTCGGTGATGTCCATCACCATGCCGACACGCCTGAGCGGATGCCCTGCTTCGTCGACATCGACCCGGCCTCGAGAGTACATCCAGCGAATGGCGCCGTCCGGGCGGCGGATGCGATATTCCGCTTCGAACAGCGGCTCGGACGAGGACAGGCGCGCGCGCGCGGCGTCGTAGTGGGCCAGATCCTCCGGGAGGATCAAGCGGTAGAACTGCTCGAAGGTCCCGGTGAAGTCAACCGGGTCGATTCCGAACAGCTGGCAGGTGACATCGGGCCAGGTGAGCCGCCCCGTCGTGATGTCGAGGCTCCAGCTGCCCATGCGGCCGATCCGCTGCGCGTTGGTAATGAGCTCCGCCTGCTCGCGCAGGGTCTGCTCGGCGCGACGACGCTCCGCCTCGCTGCGGATTTCCCTCGCCTTCAGCCGCCCCACCACCAGAATGACACCGGTGCCGACGAGTGCCGCCACGCCCAGCGTCCATGCACCCGCGGCCGACACCGCCAGAGCATGGTGGGGCTCGAGGAAAACGTAGTTGATGCTGAGCAGCGACAGGACCATGGCGACGGCCGCTGCCCGCGCGTGGCCGTAGACGGCCGTGCCGAGGATCGCGAGCAGGAAGAACGCGAACAGGAGACTGCGGTTCGCGGGCCAGAAACTGCCCGTGAGCAGGACGGCGGCGGCTGTGGCGCCGACCGCGATCACGTAGGGCGGCACCCGCGCCGGCGTCGACAAGGCGCGGAAGATACCCAAGCCTCTGATGGACATGTCTCGCCCTACTATGGACGACTTCACCGGGCCTGAGAGGGGTTCTTTTTTCGGGGAAGTCACGCGGCGCCGAGTGCTTTTTTTTGTTACGGGATATGCTATCGGGCCGTGAGCGACATCGATACCCTGGTCGTCGGCGGCGGCGTCACCGGATTGGCAACCGCGGCAGAGCTGGCGCGAAGTGGTCTGGCGGTCGCGGTCGCCGAACAGCACCCCCGCTTCGGGCTCGAAACCACCACCCACAACAGCGGCGTCATCCACGCCGGCATCTACTACCCGGCGGGCTCGCTGAAGGCGGAATTGTGCGTCGAGGGGGCCGAACGCCTCTACGCCTTCTGCGCCGCCAACGACGTCGCCCACGACCGCTGCGGCAAGTTCATCGTCGCGGCAGACAAACACGAAATCGCCACGCTCGAAACGCTGGCCTCGAAGGGTCTGGCCAACGGCGTCAGGGTGCTGGAGATGGTGGACCTGGCGTTTCTCCGGACCCGGGAGCCGCACGTCGCCGCACGGGCGGCATTGTGGTCCCCGGCGACGGGGCGGGTGGAGGCCGAGGCGCTGGTGCGGGCGCTCGCCCGGCAAGCCGAGGCGCATGGGGCGATGCTGCTGCGCGGCGCGAAGCTGGTTGGCGGCAGCGCCACTGCGCACGGCTTCGAGATCGTCCTCGAACGGGAAGCGATCGCGGCGCGCACCGTGGTCAACGCGGCGGGCCTCTATGCCGATGACGTCTCCCGGATGCTCGGCGGGGAATCGTTCACGATCTACCCGTGCCGCGGCGAGTACGCCGAGCTGCGGGCGCCGCGCCGGGGCTGGGTCAACGGGCTGGTCTATCCCGTGCCCCACCCCGCCGGGCATGGACTCGGCGTGCATCTCACCCGGACGCTGGGGGGCGCGGTGCTGCTCGGGCCGACCTCGGAGTACCAGGACGACAAGGCCGACTACGAAGGCAGCCGGCTGCCGCTCGAGGACTTTCTCGAGCCGACGCGCCGCCTGCTGCCGGCCGCCACGCTTGCCGACCTGACCTACGGCGGCAGCGGCATCCGCCCGAAGCTGAATCCGCCGGAGGTGCCGTTCGCCGACTTCCAGATCCGCCCCGACGCGCAGCAGCCGGCGCTGATTCACGCCGCCGGGATCGAGTCGCCGGGGCTGACCGCCTGCCTGGCGATCGCGGACCGCGTCGCTCGGCTGGTCAGGGACAGGCTTCGGGACGGCTGAACGATACCTGCGGGGCCGGCTCAGGCGGTGAGATTGAGCACCCTCTCGGCATTCTCCGAATAGACCTTGCGCAGGATCGGCTCGGGCAGCCCGAGACCGTAGATCCGCCAGCGTCCCTGCGGCGGCGTCGGCGCCGGGGCATAGTCGAAGTACTCGTCCTCGGTCTCGAGGAAGCGGAAGTAAATCCCATAGAGCTCCTCGCCGAAGATCTGCTGCGGCGTCTCGGTCCCGTGCGGCACGGCATCGGTGCCGAACATGATGCGATCCTGGAAGCGGTCGAAGAACCGCCGCGCCGTCCGAGGCTGACGCCCGAGCTCGCCGACCCGCGCCCCGATCTCGACCTGCATGTTGGGATACCGGTCCAGACATTCCGAGACGTAGCCCAGATCCTCGGCATTGTGACCGACGTGGAGCGCGACAAAGGTAGTCTTCGGATGCCGGGCGAACACCCGGTTCCGGGCCTCGAGCAGGTCCCGGCTCGACGGGAAGTCGCGGCCGTGGAACGACCAGTCGGGATGGTTGTTCAGTTCCTCGAACCGCTCGTTGAACCTGTCGGTCGGCAGGAAAAAGGCGTCGGGGTCGCTGACGTGAATGGCGACCGGCATGCCGTTGGCCGCGCACGCTTCCCACATCGGGTCGAAGCGCGGGTCATCGATTTTCACCAGCGGTCCGGTCGTGACCTGCTCCCGCAGGTAGAGGCCCAGCGTCTTCAGCACCTTGAGCCCGTGCGCGCCACGCTGGTGCGAGCGTGCGATGTCGTCCGCCTGCATCCGTGGAAAGCCGGGCTCGTTGATGCGCGCGAACTGCGGCTCGCAGAAGGTCAGAAACCGCCCGGGATGCGCCTTCTGATATTGCTCGATGCTTTGCTGCAGGCCGGTCCCGACTCCGCCGGTGAGGTTCACCATGGTCCTGAGATTGACCCGGTCCATCACCCGCAGCAGCTCCGCAGCTGGCGCGAGAGAGCGCACCGCCTCACCCTGGGGCACCCCGGCGCTGCTGGCAGCGCGAAAGGTCAGGTGGGTGTGCATGTCGATCACCGGAAAGCGCGCCCGCGGCACCGGCGTGACCGGCACCTTCAGCATGCTGCGCGGCTGGAAATCCTTGAGCTGGAGCGGCATCGGCGCCGGCTTCGCGCCTGGCTGCACCGCAGGCCTGGTGGCGGTCTGGGCCTGCAGCAGCTTCGGCAGGGCACCAGACAGTGGGAGCGCGGCCGCGAGGCCCGACAGCAGTTGACGTCGATTCATGAGCCGGAATATATCGCACCGGCGGCGGCGCGCGCATCCTCCGGTGGCTCCGAGGCGCCGAAGCCCCTGTAGAATGTTGCCGTCATGCTCCGCTTTTCCGCGAACCTCGGCTTTCTGTGGTCCACGCTGCCGCTGCTCGATCGGGTCGAGGCTGCGGCCCGCGCCGGATTTTCCGCGGTCGAATGCCATTCGCCGTTCGAGGTCGAACCGGCGGCGCTGGCCGCGGCCTGCCGCCTTCACGGCGTCTCGCTGCTCGCCTTCAACAGCGACGCCGGCGACCCGGGTCGAGGCGAGTTCGGCTACGCGGCATTGCCCGGGCGCGAACAGGACTTCGACGCCAGCATGGAGCGGGCGATTGCCTACGCCGCAGCCTCAGGCGCGGCCGCGATTCACGTGCTCGCCGGGGTGACGGGCGAGACACCGCCGGAATCCGCACGCACGACCTTTGTCGCCAATCTGCGGCGCGCCGCCGACGCCGCATCCGCCTCCGGCCTGACGCTGCTGCTCGAGCCCCTGAACACTCGCGACAAACCGGGGTACTTCTATGCGAGCGCGGACGACGTCATCGCCAGGCTGAAGGCGATCGGGCGGCCGAACGTGCGCCTGCTGTTCGACGTCTACCACGTCGCCGCGTCCGATTCCGATGTCCTCAACGCCCTCAGGCGCGCGGCATCCTCGATCGGCCACATCCAGGTCGCGGGCGTACCCGCACGCGCCGAGCCGGACGAGGGGACGGTGAACTACCGCGAGGTGTTCCGGACGATTCGCGAGATTGGCTACGACGGCTGGATCGGCTGCGAATACCGCCCCAGGACGACGCCCGAAGCCGGCCTCGGCTGGATCGATGCGCTCGGCGGCCGCGAGTCGATCGACTGAACCGCCGG
>JAYTEJ010000014.1:0-2333 GCA_043735365.1 Acidobacteriota bacterium | reverse complement strand
AGAATTACTTCCTGGTAGAGATCGGTGAGGTCGGACATCAGGCAAACACCGCGCGTACTTTCTCCAGGGCCGCCGCCAGCGCATCGACATCCTCGCGGGTGTTGTAGATCCCGAGCGAGGCGCGGATTGTGGCGGTGATCCGGTAGCAGTCCATCACCGGCTGGGCGCAGTGCTGGCCGGTGCGGACCGCGACCCCCTGGCGATCGAGAATGGTGCCGGCGTCGTGCGGGTGCACGCCCTCGAGCACGAAGGACAGGACAGCGGTCTTGTGACGGGCCTCGCCGATGATCCGCGCGCCGGGCAGCGCGCCAACCAGCCCGGTGGCGTAGGCGAGGACGTCGTCTTCGTGGGCGAGCGCGGCCTGGCGATCGATGCCGGCCAGGTATTCGAGCGCGGCGCCGAAACCGGCCACCCCGGCGATGTTCGGCGTCCCCGCCTCGAACTTGTAGGGCAGCACGTTGTAGGTGGTCTTCTCGAAAGTGACCGACTGGATCATGTCGCCGCCGCCCTGGTAGGGGGGCATCGCCTCGAGCAGCGAACGCCGGCCGTAGAGCACGCCGACGCCGGTCGGGCCGTACATCTTGTGGCTGGAGAACGCGTAGAAGTCGCAGTCGAGCGCCTGGACGTCAATCACCAGGTGGGGCGCCGCCTGGGCGCCGTCAACCAGGACCACCGCGCCGCGGGCGTGCGCCTGCTCGATCACCTCGCGCACCGGGTTGATGGTGCCGAGGGCGTTCGAGACGTGCCCGATGGCGACGATCCGCGTCCGTGGCGACAGCAGCGCCGCGTACTGGTCCATCTCGATTTCGCCGCGCGGGTTGATCGGCACCACCCGCAGCACCGCGCCGGTCTGCTCGCAGAGCAGCTGCCAGGGGACGATGTTGGAATGGTGCTCGAGCCAGGTGATGAGAATCTCGTCCCCGGGCTCGAGCGTCGAACGGCCGTAGCTCTGGGCGACCAGGTTGATGCCGTCGGTCGTGCCCTTGGTCAGGACGATCGACGCGGTGTCGGGGGCGTTGATGAAGGCCGCGGCACGCGCCCGGGCCCCCTCGTAGAGCGCCGTGGCGCGCTCGCTCAGCAGGTGCGTGGCGCGATGGATGTTGGCGTTGTCGTGGCGATAGTAGGCATCCATCGCCTCGATCACCGACGCCGGCTTCTGGCTGGTGTTGGCGCTGTCGAGATAGACGAGCGGCCGGCCGTGCACCTGCTCGGCGAGGATCGGGAAATCGGCCCGCACCTTCTCGACGTCGAACGCCGCCCGTGCCACCGTCGTCGCCTGGGGGGTCATGCCGCGTCGAGCTCCGCGAGGTCCTTCGCCAGCTGTGCGTACAACTCCGCCTCGAGCGCCAGCCGCAGCGGCTCGATCTTGATGCGGTCGAGAATGTCCCCGGCGAACGCATGGATCAACATGTCGCGCGCCTCGAAATAGGTCAGCCCGCGCGCCCGCAGGTAGAAAATCGCGTCCTCGTCCAGCTGCCCGATCGCCGCCCCGTGGGTGCACTTGACGTCGTCGGCGAAAATCTCGAGCTGCGGCTTGGTGTTGATGGCGGCATCGTCCGAGAGCAGCAGGGCGCGGTTGGTCTGCTAGGCGTCGGTCTTCTGGGCGTCCTGGCGGACGATGATCTTGCCGTTGAAGACCGCCCGGGCGCGGCCGCCGAGAATGCCCTTGTAGATCTCGTGGCTGGGGCAGTGCGCCTTGGCGTGGTCGATCGAGGTGTGATTGTCCACCAGCCGGTCGCCGTCGGCGAGATAGAGCCCGTTCAGCGTGCACTCGGCACCCTCGCCGTCGAGCAGCGCCGCGGCGTCGTTGCGAACGAGACGGCCGCCGAGCGAGAAGGAATGCGAGGAGAAATTGGCGCCGCGTGCGGCATGGACGTGCATGCTGGCGACGTGGAACGCCGCGAAGCTCTCCTGCTGGACCTTGTAGTGATCGATCACCGATCCCTCGCCCGCCACCACTTCGGTGACGGCGTTGGTGAAATAGGTGGCGCCGCGCGGTCCGACGTAGGTCTCGACAATCCGCGCCTGGCTGCGCTCGCCGGCGACGATCAGCGCCCGGGCGACCGACATGATCGGTCCGGTCGCCGCCGAGGCGGTGGTCACGAACAGCACGTGGATGGGCTGCTCGACGATGACGCCGTCGGGAATGTAGAGATAGGCGCCGTCGCCGGCCAGCGCGGTGTTGAGCGCCGTGAAGGCGCGGCGGCCGAACTCGGCGAGCTGACCGAGATAGCGCTCGACCACTTCCGAGTGATCGGTCACCGCCGAGGCCAGCGAGGTGACGCGGACGCCCGCCGGCAGCCCGGAGGTGCGCGACAGCGTCGGCACGAAGT
>JAYTEJ010000013.1:0-3489 GCA_043735365.1 Acidobacteriota bacterium | reverse complement strand
GTTCGAGCGCGGGGCCGCCGGTGCGGCGCTGATGTACTCGCGACGGCTGGTCTTCCGCCGCAACCGCTTCCTGCACAACCGCGGCTTCGCGTCGGTCGGGCTGCTGCTGCAGGTGTGCGACGACGTGGTCGCGGAAGACAATCTGATCGCGGATAACGCGCGCGGCGTGTTCATGGAGGGCGTTCACCGCAACGTCTTCCGCCGTAACGTCGTCGCCGACTCCGACACCGCGCTCGTCCTGTACGACTCCGTGCGTGAGACCCGGTTCGAGGGGAACGCGTTCGTCGGCAACCTCTCGCCGCTCGAGCTCGTGGGACGCCGCACGGACACGATCGTGGATGGCAATTACTGGTCCGACAACGGCGGGACCGATTGGGACGGCGACGGGGTGCTCGACCGGCCCTACCGGCTGTCGAGCGTGTTCGATCACCTCCGGGGCAACCTCACCGCCGCGGACCTGTTCGCGCAGGGCCTCGGCGCGAAGGTACTTGCACGTGCGGAGGAGACGTTCCCGGTGCTTGACCCGGTGCCGGTCGTGGACGCGCATCCGCTGGCGCGCCCTCCGGGACTGCCGGACGTGCCGGCGCCGCCGCGCGCCGCACGGCACCGCGGCGGCTGGGCGCTGGGCGTTTCGGCCTGCGGACTGACCGCCGGCCTCGCGCTGTTGCTCGCGGGCCGCCGCTCCCGGGATGGGAGACGGTCATGATCGTCTTCGACCAGTTCTCGAAACAGTTTCGCGGCGTCCGGGCGGTGACGTCGCTGTCGGTCACGATCGGCGCCGGTGAAACGGTCGCGCTCCTCGGGCCGAACGGCTCGGGCAAGACGACCTCGATCAAGGCGGCGGCCGGACTCATTCGTCCCACGAGCGGCCGCGTGCTGATGGGCTCGCCGGGCCGGCCCGTCTCTGAGGCCTCGGCGCGCAGTATCTGCTCGTTCCTCCCGCAGCAGGTGTCATTTCCCGACGCGTTGACCGGCCGCGAGGTGCTCAATTTCTATTGCGCACTGCGCGGCCGATCGGCGGCGCGTGCCGACGATGTGCTGAAGTTCACCGGTCTGAACGGCGCGAGCTCGCGAGCCGTCGGCACCTATTCCGGCGGCATGACGCAGCGCCTGGCGCTCGCCGTGGCGATCTTGCCCGAGTCGCCGGTGCTGCTGCTCGACGAGCCGACGGCGGCCCTCGACCCGGACGGACTGAGCGCGTTCTACGAGCTCGTCGAGACGCGACGCGCGCTCGGGCAGACCGTTCTGTTCAGCTCGCACCAGATGGGCGACGCCGAACGCCTGGCCGATCGATTCCTCGTGCTCATCGGCGGCCGGCTGGCGGCGTCATTCACCGCCCGCGAACTCGCGGCTCACCTGGCGGATCGGGGCGTGATGACGGTGACGCTCGATCGCCAGCCAGCGGATCTGCTCGAGGCGGTGCGCCGGATCGCGCCCGGTTCCGCGTGGGCGGGCCACGAGCTGCGCGTGCCGGCGCCGGCGGCTGCCCGGGCGGCGGTGCTCGATCTCATCCGATCCTCCGGCGCCGGCATTCGAGGCCTGACGGCCGAGGAGGGCCGGCTCACCATGTTCTATCGGGAGCTGGTGGGAGAACGAACGTGAGCGGAGAGCGCCAGATCCTCGCGCGGACGACAGCCGCGTTGCTTCTGCTGTCAGCGGCGGCCTGCAGATCCGCGGCGCCCGGTGCAGCCGCGCTCGATCCGGCGCACGATACCTGCGGCTACTGCCGCATGGTCGTCTCCGATCAACACTTCGCGTCGCAGCTGGTCGCCCCCTACGAAGAGCCGCGCTTCTTCGACGACATGGGCTGTCTCCGCAACTACCTGGCGGCCAGACCGACGCTGCCCGCGCAGGCCCGCGTGTATGTAGCCGATCACCGGACCACAGCCTGGATTGCGGCGGAGCGCGCCGTCTACACGCGGGTCGGAGCGCTCACGGCGGCCATGGGCTCCCACTTCATTGCGCATGCCTCGGCGGACTCGCGCGATGCCGATCCGGCGGCGGAGGCCGGCGTGCCCGTTGACACGCAGACCGCCCTTGGCCGCCGACTGCCGGCCGGAGACAGGCCATGACCACGGCATCGGCGCTCTGGCTGTGCGCGCGTCAGGAGCTCGTGCTCTCGGTCCGCTCGCGATGGACCCAGACCTTTGCGGTCGTATTTGCCGTGTTCGCCCTTGCGGTCTCAGCGTCTGGCTACATCCTGAGCGGCGGCAGCGGCCTGCAGGACTTCGCGCGCACGGCTGCGTCACTTGTCCAACTCGTTCTCCTGCTGGTTCCGCTGACCTCGCTGGTATTCGGGATCATGGCGCTGACGCCGGACGCGGGCGCGGCCGAGCTGCTCTTTTCTCAGCCGATCACACGGCGCACGATTCTCGCCGGCAAACTGATGGGTCTGCTGGCCGCGCTGCTGGCCTCCCAGGCGATTGGATTCGGCATCGCGGGCCTGACGCTCTTCGCGCGGACAGGATCGGACGGGTTGAGCAGCTTCGTCAGCGTCGCCGCCGGTTCGGCCGCATTGACAGCCGTGTTTCTCAGTCTGGCGGCGGCGATTGCCGCCGGCGAAACGAGCGCGCGCCGCGCGCGGAATCTGGCCGCGGGTCTCGTCGTCTGGTTCGTCGCCGTCGTGCTGCTGGACGTGGCAGCGCTGGCGGTCGCGTCGCTGCTGCCCTCGGGCCCGGCTTCACGAGTGCTGATGATTGCCGCGATACTCAATCCGGTCGACGCCGTGCGGACCGGGACGTTGCTGGCCGTCGAAGGAACGACGGCATTCGGGTCCGCGTCTCTCGCCTTCTTGCGGTTCACGGGGGGCGCCGCGGGAGCGGCCGTGTGGCTCTGCGCATCGATCGGCGCGTGGATCGTCGGGCCCTACATCGTTGCGGGCATACGGATCACGCGGGCTGATATCTAGGTATTTGTTCCCGGAGCCGCCGCGGCCGGGTGGATTGGCGTCCTGCAAGGCGTCTGTCGCGACATTGGTCAATCCGGCTTGCGCTTCCTGGAACGGCGCGCCGCCGGCCAGCGGCTGATTGTGCACGTCCGGGTAGCCTGCCGCGCCGGACGTCAGTCACAGCGTCAGCGCATCTCTCCTGATGCTGTCGTCCCGAGGAGCAGCGCCGCGACCACGTCCGCCGCGCCGTAGTCCGAGGCGTTCCCGGCGAGAAAGCGGGTGACGTCGCTCAGATCGTCCCCCGATGTGATCATTCCAAGCTCGACGTACTTGCCCGCGCGCACTTGCGGGTGGCCGACGTTGGCAATGAGCGCGTTGCAGATGCACTTGCGCCCTGCGGTGTTGGCGAGCCCGCCGCCCTTGGAGACGTAGACAGTCGCCGGCTCCGCCGGACACCGGAATCCGACCGTGCCGTCCTCGCGGCGGTAGGCCTCACGCAGGTAGCCCAGATCGCAGATGCGCGGACGCGCCTGATAGACGGCGGCGTCGGACAGCGATCCGGCCAATTGCGCGACTTTGAACGGAAAGCCCGCGGGCGACGC
>JAYTEJ010000012.1:0-2554 GCA_043735365.1 Acidobacteriota bacterium | reverse complement strand
CGAGGTTCGGGCGCTTACGGCTGCGCGAGTCGTGTCGCGAGCGCCGTGAGTACGTCGGCGGAGACGGCCTCGCGCGGCCGTTCGCCGTCGAGCGTCAGCCAGGCGGGCTGGGACGCCTGGCGCCGGTAGCTGTCGCGCACGCGCGAGAGCATCGCCAGATCGCGCTCGTAGCGGTCGCGTCCGCTCGCCTTCCGGCCGACCGCGGTTGCCGGGGCGATGTCGAGGAGGATGGTGAGATCCGGCCGCGGCAGGAAGCGCTGGATCTCGGCCAGCCAGCCTGGATCGAGCCCCTGGGCCTCTCCGTAGGCGATGCTCGACGCCAGGTAGCGGTCGCAGACCAGCACGGCGCCGGCATCGAGGAGCTGCCGCATCTCCTGGCGCCGCTCGTGACGGTTGGCGACGTAGAGCAGCTGCATCACGTCCGCCGCGTAGTCGCGCTCGCCGTGGAGCGCCCGGCCGATCTCGGCGCCGATCGCGGTGGTGTAGTCCGGGAACGAGAGCAGCCGGCAGTCGCGGCTGCGCTCCCGCACGTGGTCGCGGACCCGTTCGGCCTGGGTCTGCTTGCCGCTCTGGTCCAGCCCTTCGAACGCCACGAGCAGGCCGCTCATGCCTCGAGCGCCAGGATGTCGTCGATGGTCTGACGGCGGCGGATGAGCGACCAGCGGCCGGTGTCGACGAGGATCTCGGGGGGCAGTGGGCGGCGGTTGTAATTCGACGCCATCACCGCGCCGTAGGCGCCGGCATCGAGCACGGCCATCAGGTCGCCGACCGCGGGCCTCGGCATCCGCCTGTCTTTGCCGAGGGTGTCGCTGCTCTCGCAGAGCGGCCCGACGATGTCGCAGACGATCTCCGGCGCCGTGGAGGCAGCGACCGGCTCGATGCGATGGAACGAGCCGTAGAGCATCGGCCGCAGCAGTTCGGTCATGCCGGCGTCGAGGATCACGAACACCTTGCCGTCGGGGCGGTCCTTGACGTCCACCACTCGCGACAGCAGCGCGCCGGCGGGGGCGACGATGCTGCGGCCCGGCTCGAGGATGATGGCCAGGCCGGAGTCCCTGACCACCGGCAGCAGCGCGGCGGCGTAGTCGGCGGCGTCCGGCACCGCCGAGCCGTCGTAGGAGATGCCGAGGCCGCCCCCCAGATCGAGATGATCGATGGCGATGCCGTCGTCGCGCAGCTCGCGTGCCAGGGTGACGATCGCCTGGGCGGCGCGGCGCAGCGGATCGAGATCGGTGATCTGCGAGCCGACGTGAATGTGCAGGCCGACCACCTCCAGCCCGTCGCGGGCGGCGGCGCGGCGGGCGATGTCGCGGGCGGCGGCGAGCGGGATGCCGAACTTGTTGGTCTTGAGGCCGGTCGAGATGTGCGGATGGCTGCGGGCGTCGATGTCGGGATTGACCCGCAGCGCCACCCGGGCGCGGGTCTGGCGCTCGCGCGCCAGCCGGTCGATGCGCTCGAGCTCCCCCTCCGATTCGGCGTTGATCGTCTTGACGCCGAGGTCGATGGCCTGGGCCAGCTCCGCGGTGGTCTTGCCGACGCCGGTGAAGACGATTTGATCGGGGATGAACCCGGCGCGGAGGGCGACGTCGATCTCTCCCCCGGAATTGGCGTCCGCCAGGCTGCCGAGGCCGCGCAGCAGCCGGGCGATGGCCAGCGTCGAGTTCGCCTTTAGCGCGTAATGCAGCGCGTGCGGATACAACCCGAACGCCGCGTCGATCGCCCGGTAGCGCTCGGCGATGGTGGCGGCGCTGTAGACATAGAGCGGCGTGCCCTCGGCTGCGGCCAGATCCGCGAGCGGCACGCCGTCGCACACGAGGAGGTTATCGAGACGCTGAAATCCGGTCACTGGAAGGCATGATTCTATCACTCGCCCCGCGGCACCCTTGGCACCGTGGCACTTTTGGGGGAGTTGTTTGATATCATGCCGTGAATTCGCCCGCCCACCCACGAACCGCTGACGCATGTCTGTTGACTCACCCGCGGCGCAGCCCGCGACGCCCGACAGTCTCATCGAGCAATGCCTGCGCGGCGACCAGGCAGCGTGGGAGGCGATCGTCCGCCAGAACTGGCGCAAGGTCTTCAACGTCGCCTACAAGTTCGTCGGCCGCCACGATGAAGCCGAGGACCTGACCCAGGACATCTTCCTGAAGATCTTCAAGGCGCTGGCCACCTTCGACCGGCGCGCCAACTTTCAGACCTGGATCATCAGCATCAGCCGCAACCTCTGCATCGACCACTACCGCAGCGTCCGCAAGGAGCGGCAGACCATCGCCCGGGAGATCGACGCCAGCGATCTGCAGCCGGCCTCGAAGGAGCGGACGCCGTATGCGGCCGCCGAGCACCAGGATTTGCGACAGCAGCTGCGGCAGGCGCTCGAGACGCTGCCGCTGGCGCTGCGGACCGCGGTCGTGCTGCGCGATCTGCAGGAGCTGTCCTACCAGGAGATTGCCGATCGTCTCGAGCTGCCCGAGGGTACCGTCAAGTCGAGGATCAATCGCGGCCGACTGGAGCTGGCGCGCCAGCTCAAGCGGCTGCACGACAAACAGCCGATGGC
>JAYTEJ010000011.1:0-3155 GCA_043735365.1 Acidobacteriota bacterium | reverse complement strand
GTGATCAGCGTGCCGATAGAGGTCGGCCCCGCGCTGGCCGGCAAGCAGTTCTTCCGCGCGCTCGCGGCCTGGCGCGGGCAGGGAGACTACCGGCATCGGGAGACCTACACGCCGCGGGAGCTGCTGGCCGCCATCGCCGGCGGACCGAACCTGGCACGGGCCCGTTACACGGTGGAGGGGCCGGGCGGTCCAATCGCCTACTGTGGGCACAAGGGTTTCGACTGGCGGGTGCTCGAGCGCGAAATCGCGGCGCGCTTTGCCGTCGAGCGCCGGCTGTTCACACCACTGGGGCGGCTCGGCGCGGTGCTGAACAGCCAGGTGTGGTTCGTCTGCACGGCACGCTGAAGCCACCAGATTTCACTTCCGGCGGCGAACGATCCTCCAGGCGCCGCGAAGGCCGCGATGGACATACAACGCCGGAAGCAGGAAGAACCCGAGCCTGCCCAAACCATACGACTCGAGCATGTATCGTGCGCTGGGAAAGGCGACTTCGCGCAGCAGGCCCAGTCGATCGCTCCATCGATCCAGCCCGAGGACGTTCGAGACCAGCTCATGGTGCCAGCGGCGCCCCGGCCGCAGATAGCGCGCGGACGCCTCGGCGAGAGGCGGCCGCGACAGCGTCGCCATCATCGCATCGGGGAGCTCTGTCCGAAACCGCGCGCGGGTCAGCAGCAGCTGCTGCCGGCAGATGGCCGCCACCTGCTTCGCGATCGCCAGTGCGGCGAAGCGTGCGAGTTCGCGTTCAGAGAGCCGCGAGGTGAGCAGGTGAATGTCGTACCGCCAGATCAGCCGCTCGGTGTTGCGGTGATGCATCACCGGATGGATGCAGGCGAGGAGCAGCGCATGGACGCGGCCGGCGGCGCGGGCATGCACCCCGAGGGCCGGGACCGGTTCGGCCGCGGCGGCGAGCTCGTCGAACGTGAGAACGTCGGCGAACACGGACTGCGTGCTGATCTTCCAGTGGACGTCGAACACATGGGCGATGCCGAAGTGGTCGTGTTTCACCATCTGGAACTGGCAGAACAGCCGTTCGCCGTCGCTGAGCGGCGGCTCGGCGTAGCCGAGCCCCTTCATCGTGCGCCTCAGCGTCTCGACCTGTTCACGATGCACGATCAGATCGGTGTCGACGTGGGTTCTGGAGCCGGGTGAATCATAGACGGCGTAGGCGAGCGGCGCGCCCTTGAGAAGAACGGGGTGAACGTCATTCAACGCCAAGGCGTCCAGGGCCGCCGCGATCTCCCTGCCGCGGACGAGCGCCGCCGCTGCCGCGGCGTGCGCAACCCGGGCCAGCTCACGGCGAACGGCGTCAGGCCAGTCGCGCAGCTGCTGACGCTCTGTCAGCCGTTGATGGACCAGTCCCGAGATCTCCCGCTCGGCGCAGGCCTCGAGCAGGGCGGCGGTGGTGGTCGCGAGCGAGTCCCACCGGACGTCCTCCCCCCTGAGGACGGCGTCGAGACGAGCCCCGGCCGGCGCGGTGCTCACGGGACAGCGTTCACGATTCTTCCAATCCGGAACAGCACCGGCCCGACCCGTGGGCGAATCGTGCGACTCATCCCGTGGATCGTTCGAGGTCGGCCAGCACGGCGTCCCGCACGGTCGACATCGTGTCCTTGTCCCGTCGATATGAAAACGTTTTGATCGGCACCCGCTGCACCAGGCGTGTGACGAAGTCGAACTGGCGCCGGAGGCGGGCTGGCTCGGACGGATAATGGGCCGCGGCGCCCGCCAGGATTCTCGGAAGCGCGGCGGCCGGGGAGAGGCGGCCCATTACGGGCTGTTCGTGCGCGCCGCCGGCGCGCTCCTCGTGCAACAGATAAAGGGCCGTGAGCGGGCTGGCCTCCCGGGCCGTTTCGTGCTCCCCGAGGCGGATGATGAGCTTTTCGGTCGCCGGGTTCATGGGCACGCCGTCGCGGTCCGGTCCGAAAATGCGGGCGGCGATTTCTCGATAGAGCTTGAGCCGCGGCGGTCCCGCCTGTGCCATGTATCCTTCATGGTGCGGCGTGAGGATCAGCATGTCATCCGTCACCAGCCTGGAACCGGCCTGCACGAGGAGTGCGCCCATCGTCGACTTGCCGTCGCCGCTTTCCCCGAGAAACGCCGCCACGCCGTGTGGAGTCAGCACCGCGGTCGCGTGCAGGGGCTCCCATCCCAGCCGAACCATGGAAAACGATAGCGCGTCCACGAATAGGTAGGCGAGCAACGCCTCGTGGCAGCCGGCTTCCAGCAGGCGGGCGTGGATGCGCCGGGCGTCCGGTTCCACCAGGAATTCGAACAGCCCCGTCCAGCGGCGATAGGTGGATCCGTCAGGCGGTGTGGCGTGCTGCGCCCACCAGTTCGCCTGCCCTGAGGGGACGTGCGCGGCGGCCCCGGCAAGCGTCTCCGCATCGCCCTCGACGAATTCCACGTCCCACGGACCATCTGCTCTACCCTCGACGCCCGCGACTGCCCACGGCGTACGGATATCGATGCCGTAGAGGTGGTGAATCACCGGCGGGCGCTTCGCCGCGGGTCGGCCGGTGCGGCAATCTGCCGTCAACACGAAGGGCTCGCACCGAGCCCGGAAGCCGCGTCGTCGCCGTCGGGGCGGGCGAAGCGGCGCAGCAGGAGCTCGAAGCCGCAGAGATCGAGCAGGCGATGACTCAGCACCGCGTGCTCGCTCGTGCGGATGGCGGCCCGCCACTCGCCGAGCGTCCTTCTCAGCACCGGGCCGTCGATGTAGCCGAACCGCACCGACAACGCCGAGGGGCCGAACAGCTCTGAGATGGCGGCGAAATCGTGCTCGATGCTCCCGTTCGTCAGGTGCGTGAACTCTCCTTTGCTGCGGCGGTCGACAATGGCAGCGGGCACGACGCCCCGCATGGCCTCGCGCATCAGCCCGCGCGGCACCCCGTCATACGACTGCACGTCACCCGGGATGCTCATCAGGAATTGGATCAGGCCGCAGTCGAGAAAAGGGAAGGCCGCGTCGAGGTCGTGGGCCCCGGCCATTCGACTGTTCCACTCCATGCACTGCACGTGATAGCCGAGGCGGCTTTGCCGATACAGGGCGGACGCATGGCTCGTTCCTGGAGGCCTGATCAACGGCGCGCAGGTGGCGCGCTCACGCAGGATCCGCCGGAACCGGGGGGTGAACCACGGCGCCTGCCAGGCGCCGG
>JAYTEJ010000010.1:0-10932 GCA_043735365.1 Acidobacteriota bacterium | reverse complement strand
GAGTGCCGGGCTGTCGACAGCGGTAAGTGCTTGCTAGGTGTGAAGTTACAAGAGTTAAAATAAATCCGCTGAGCCGGCCCTTCTGACAGAGTTGTAATGTCACCGACAATTCTCACGGCGAGCGGGGCCCCACCCCCGCTCGCTGCGGCTCGGCTCACTCCGTTCGCTCGCCGCGGCCGCAGGCGCTCTCTTCTTATTCGTCGGATGAGCAGGCGAGAGAGGTCAGTGCAGGATGGTGGTGTCGTTTTTGAGCGCGCCCGGTGCGGATTGCAGGTACAACCCCGGCGACAGGACGATCTGGTCGATTCGAAGGCCATCCTCGCGAGTTTGAATGCGCATCGTCTGCGGCCCGGTCGCCGCGAAGGTGAACAGCGGGCCGAGGACACCGGCGCCGTAGCCGTTGTCCTGCCACCCCCAGCCGGACAGGCCGGCGCCTGAGGACTCCTCGAGGTTGACGGTCGCGGCCTCGGTCGTGCCGATGCGCGCCGTCGGCCGCGCGGCGGTATCGATGGCGCCGCTGAACTGCACGTAGACGGAATCGTTGGCCCAGGAGTCCTTCTCCGCCCGGCCCCTGAGCCACAGGCGATAGGACCGTCCGGCTTCGGCCGTGAAGGTCAGTTCGACGTAATCGAGCGGCGCGGCCAGCGGCGACGTCACCTTGGCCGCCCCGGCGTCGGCGGTCCCGAAGGCCAGGCCCCCGGCGGCGGAACTGTCGGCAATCGACTTCCAGGCGCCGGCGACTCTGGCGAGCGATGCCCCGGTGATGAGAACCTCAGATCCGGAAGCCGGTGTCGGCGCCGGTGCCGGGGCGCTGGCGGTCAACGGCAGGATCAGGCCGTCGAGCTTGGCGGCCCCGGGCGAAACCGACAGGTAGAGGGCAGGCGACAGCACGATCTGATCGAGGGAAATGCCGTCCTCGCGCTGCTGGATGCGGAGCGTCTGCGGTCCCGTGACCGCGAAATAGACCAGCGGCCCGAGGACTCCGGTGCCGTAGCCGTTGTCCTGCCAGCCCCATGCCTGGAGGCCGCAGCCGGAGCACTCTTCGATGCTGACCCAGGTGGCGCCGGTCGTCCCGATCCGGTAGGCGGGGACGCCGGCGGCATCGACGCTGCCGTTGAACTGCACGTAGACCGAGTCGTTGCCCCAGTAATCCAGGTCGGCCCGCCCTCGCAGCCACAACCGGTAGGCGCGCCCCGCCTCGGCGTTGAAGGTGAGCTCGAAATAGTGAGCCGGCGCCGACAGCGCGGCCGGCATCTTGGCCACCGCCGCGTCGGGATTCCACAGCCGGACTCCGCCCGCCGCCTGGCTGTCGGCCACCGGCGTCCAGTTGCCGGCGACGACGGAGGCGTTCTTGGCGTAGAGGACAATCTCGCCGGCGGCGGAAGGCAATGGCGTCCCGGACGCGGTCTGCACGTAGACGCGGCGGCTTCCCGATATTCCCATGTTGCCGGCGGCGTCGAACGCCTGGGCGACGACGGTGTGGGTGCCGTCTTTGGTTCCGAGCGTCGTGCACGACACGGTGGTCTGACCCGGAAGCAGCGTGTGGGCCACGACCCCGTCCTCGAGGATCTCCACGCGCGTGACCCCGATGTCGTCGGTCGCGGTGGCTGTAATCGTGACCGCGCCGCCGCTGATCGTCAGCCCGTCCTCGGGACTGACGAGCGTCGCGGTGGGGGCGACGGTATCGGTGGCCGCGGCCCCGGCGGGGCGCGGAAACTCGGTGATGAGACCGTAATGGTCCGACGGCGCCGCGTCCCCCGCCGGCACGACGCCGAATCGGGCGATGCTGGAGGGAAGGAAGCCAGGAAGCGACCAGGTGTAGTCGATCCGCTTCCAGGCATACCCGTAGGGCTGACCGCAGTTGGTGCGGTTCAGCATGCCGGTGAAGCCCTCGGCGCTGCCGTGGAGCAGCGGCCAGGCGTCGATGTAGCCGGCGTCGCGCAGCTTCTGCAGGCCGCCCTGCATCGGCGGCTGCCCACAGACGGTGACGGTGCTGTCCCAGACGTTGAGATCGCCGATGAGCATCGACGCCGCGGCGCCGGCCGTGGCCCGCATGAAGTCGATGGTCGCCTGCGCCTGCCGGTCGTAGACGGCCACGGGGTCGAGCCCGCTGCCCAGCCAGTGGGTCACGAACACGAGGACGTTCTGCGAGCAGCCGGCGTCGAGGCAGACCGGCACGCGCAGGACCCACATCGTGTCGGCCGGATTCGCGTTCTGTGACGTATCCAGCTGCTGCCACTGCTCCGGGCCGGCGAAGCCGTAGCGGGCCACCAGCGCGGTTCCGTTGCGCTCGCTCGAGCGGGCCTTCCATCCGAGCGCCAGACGCACGTTTTCCGGCGATCCGCAGAGCCATGCCTCCGCCAGTCCCAACGCGACAACCCCGGGATCGGCGCCGATGCTGGCGTTGAGATGCTGCTGGACGAATCCGATGCCCCAGGCGTTGAGCGGCTGGGTGGCATCGGTGCAGTTGCTGTTGTCGGTGAACGGCGTCACTCGCCCGGTCAACGCCGGTTCACCTTTACCCGACTGGATGTTGTAGAACCCGACCTTGAAGGTACTCGGAGCCGTCTGCGCGGCGGCAGGAAAGGGAGAGACGAGGACGGCGAGCACCAGAACGCGCGCCAGCGACCGGATGCACCCGTACAGCCCGTGGACCATGGGTCGTTTCCCCTGCATGCACACCGGTCCCGTCTCCGGTGGCGCCCTTCTGTTTGTGGATGAAAATCAGCCGGTGTTGCGCAAGCCCGCCCGCTTCGGCTGGCGGCCGATGCGCAACCGGGATGCCGACTCTGCCGTTCGTTCAACTGCTAGCAGCGCATACCACTTAGGCGATGCCATTTGATTCTTGAGCCCCGCGAGGTGTTCGTAAATGGAACACATTCTTACAATAATGTAACTGCCCAGTCGGCTCCTGTAGGCAATCGAGACAGGGGCTCGCCGAGTGGACACGCAAAGGGTCCCTATTTATGACTTATTTCCGTCTTTGGTGTAAAAGATACATAACGATCAGTCGTAAAAACCTACACGGCGACTCAAATGGATGACCGTGTTTTTCGTAACTCATTGATTCTGTACACTTTGGCAGAGGTGGCGGGAGGGTTGCGCTCGAGCGGGGCGTTGAATCCCTGTTCTGGAGAGTGCTTGTGCGGATGCGTGTTCTTGTCGTGTTGTGGGCGGTGTCGGCCAGCGTTGCGGCGGATGGTGCGGCGGCGACCTTGAGTGTCTGTGCCAGCGGATGCGCCTATGCGGCGCTGCAGCCCGCGATTGACTCGGCGGCGCCGGGCGACACCATTCTGCTGCGGGCCGGCGAGACGTTTGTCGGCCCCTTCGTGCTCCGCGCAAAAGCGGGGTCGTCGTCCTCCTGGATTACCATCCGCTCCGACGCCGCCGATTCCAGCCTGCCGGCGGCAGGCGTCCGGCTGGTGCCGACCGGCCGGCCCGGGGCCAACACTTCGCTATCGCTGCTGCCGCGGCTCATCGGCCAGGGGGGAGCGCTCAAGACCACGCCCGTCATCCGCACGGAGTCGGGCGCCCATCACTACGCGCTGCGGTTCCTCAACGTCGACGGCGCGGCCAACCTTGGTTTCGAGACCCTGATTGCGCTCGGCGACGACACCACCGCCACTCCCGCCCACGACCTCCTGGTCGATCGGGTCTACGCGCACGGCGACCAGTACAAGGGGATGAAGCGCGGCATCTCGCTCAACAGCCTCCGCACCGACATCCTCGACAGCTACATCTCGGACATCAAGGCGGTCAACGCCGACTCGCAGGCGATTGCCAGCTACAACGGCGCCGGCCCGTTCCGGATCATCGACAATTACCTCGAGGCCTCGGGTGAGAACGTCATGTTCGGCGGATCGGATCCCGCCATCTCGCAGCTGGTGGCCACCGGCGTCGAGATTCGGGGCAATCACTTCTTCAAGCCGCTGGCCTGGCTGAGCGCCATCCTCGCGGCGCCCGGCGCGCCCAAGGCTGTCGCCTCATCCTCGGCCGGCGCGCTCTCGAGCGGCACGCACTACTTCACGGTGGTGGCGCTGCTTTACACCGACACCCGCACCGTGGTGTCGGCACCCTCGGCGGAGGTCAGCGTCGCGATGTCGGGCGGCAAGGCCGCGACGATTTCCTGGAGCGGCGTCCCGGGTGCAGATCGCTACCGGATCTACCGCGGCACCGCCGCCGGCGCGGAGACGAAGTATCTGGAGACCCCTGGCGCCTCGACCTCGTTCACCTACACCGGATCCTCCGAGTCGTCCGGGACGTCCGGCAGCGCCACGAAGTGGACGGTGAAGAACCTCCTCGAGCTGAAGAACGCCCAGCAGGTGGTCATCGACGGCAACGTCTTCGAGAACATCTGGCAGTCGGGGCAGTTCGGCTACGCGCTGGTGCTGACGCCGCGCAACCAGAGCGGCGGCGCCTCCTGGGTGCGGGTGCGCGATATCACCATCACCAACAACATCGTCCGGCACGCCGCCGGCGTGCTCCAGATCGCCGGCTACGACTCGACCAACACCAGCCAGCAGACGCAGCGGATCACGGTCCGCAACAACCTGTTCTACGATATCGACTCGGTCAAGTGGGGCAACAACAGCGCCAAGGTGTTCCTCGTCGGCGAGGGGCCGGCGAGCGTCGTCATCGACCACAACACCATCATCTCGCCCAACAGTACCGTGCTGTTCGCCTACGGCAGCCCGCAGATGACCGGGTTCGTCTTCACCAACAACATCGCCCGCCACAACACCTACGGCATCAACGGCGACAACGGCCGGGCCGGGACCTATTCCATCGACATGTACTTCCCCGGTGGCATCGTCACCAACAACGTGCTCGCCGGGGGGAATGCGTCGCTCTACCCGACGCCCAATGCGTTCCCGACCGTCGCCCAGTGGGACGCCTCCTTTATCAACGCCGCCGCGGACGACTACCGGCTGCTGACCAGCAGCGTGTTCTACACGGTCGGCGCCGGCGGGAGCGTCCCCGGGGCGGATATCGGCGCCGTCAACGCCGCCGTGGCTGGCAACGGGACACCGCCGCCTCCGCTTCCGTCGCCGCCGTCCTCGAACCTCGCTCCGGTGGCCAAAGCCGGCGGGCCCTACAACGGCACCAAGGGCAGCGCCCTCACCGTCGACGGCAGCGCGTCGAGCGATCCGGACGGATCGATCACCGGCTACCGCTGGAGTTGGGGGGACGAGATCGTCGTCACCGCCGCCGACTCCACCGCCGCCACTATCGTCGGATCGGCCTGGACACGCGCGTCGCAGTCGGGCGCGGCCGGCGGCGTGGCGCTCGTCAATCCCGACAAGGGCGCGGCCAAGAAGACCGCCGCCGCCGCGGCGCCCTCGAGCTACGTCGAGGTGCAGCTCTACGCCGCCGCCGGCGTCCCCTACCACGTCTGGTTCCGCATGCAGGCGCAGGGGGACTCCTACAGCAACGACTCGATGTTCGTGCAGTTCAGCGGCGCGGTGACCGCCACTGGCGCCGCCGTCAACCGCATCGGCACGACCGCCGCGTCCACGGTCATTCTCGAGAACGGCAAGGGGGCGGGCGTCTCGGGCTGGGGCTGGAACGACGACGGCTATGGGACGCTGGGGAGCCCGGTCTACTTCGCGACCTCCGGCCTGCAGACGATCCGCCTGCAGCAGCGCGAGGACGGCGTCATGTGGGATCAATTGGTCCTCAGCGCCGGCACCTACTTCACCGCACGCCCCGGGCTGACGCGGGCGGATTCGACGATCGTCGTGCCGCAGGGTGGCAGCGGCATGGTGGCGTCGCACGTCTATCCGGCCGCCGGGCAGTACCCGGTGCAGCTCACGGTCACGGACAACGGTGGAGCGACGGCGTCGGCCTGGACCAGCGCCAACATCGCGGCGTCAGCCGGCTCGCCGCCGCCGCCGTCCTCGACCAACGCCTCGCCGGTGGCGAACGCCGGGGGGCCGTACAGCGGCACCAGGGGCAGCGCCCTCACCGTCGACGGCAGTGGCTCGAGCGATGCGGACGGGTCGATTGCCGCCTACCGGTGGACCTGGGGAGACGAGGTCGTCGTCAGGGCGGCTGACACGGCGGCGACCACCATCGTCGGATCGGCGTGGGCGCGCGCCTCGCAGTCCGGCGCGGCCGACGGCGTGGCGCTCGTCAATCCCGACAAGGGCGCGGCCAAGAAAACGGCCGCGGCCGCGTCACCTGCGAGCTATGTGGAGGTGCGTTTCTACGCCGCCGCCGGCGTGCCCTACCACGTCTGGTTCCGGATGCAGGCCCAGGGGAACTCCTACAGCAATGACTCGATGTTCGTGCAGTTCAGCGGCGCCGTGACCGCCGCCGGCGCTGCCGTCAACCGCATCGGCACGACCGCCGCCTCCATCGTCATTCTCGAAAATGGCAGCGGTGCCGGCATGTCGGGGTGGGGCTGGAACGACGACGGTTACGGGACGCTGGGGAGCCCGGTCTACTTCGCGACTTCCGGCCTGCAGACGCTGCGCGTGCAACAGCGCGAGGACGGCGTGATGTGGGATCAGCTGGTGGTGAGCGCGGGCACGTATTTCACGACCCGCCCGGGGTCGACGCAGGGGGACTCGACCGTCCTCACCGCGGCGTCGAGCAGCGGGGTATCGCCGTCGCACGTGTATCCCGCGGCCGGCCACTACCCGATCGAGCTGACCGTCACCGACGACAAGGGCGCCACCGGCTCGGCGCTGACGAGCGCGACGATCAAGTAGGAGGGTGCGCGCGACGGGGGTTGGGTCAGCGCGGCAGCACGATGACCGCGCCCGCTTTCGTGCCGTCGGCGGGAGAAAACATTGCGCCGCCCTGGGCGCCGATGACGCGGCGCGCGATCGCCAGCTTCAGGCCGGAGCCGCCGCGCCACTCGTCGAAGGTGGTGAGGGCTTCGGGACCGGCCGCAGCCAACGCGCCGACGTGGTCGGCGTCGCCAACCGCAATCCAGCCAACCGGCGTGCCGTCCAGGTCCCGCTCCGCGACCTGGACCATCAGATCCGGGCTGCTGACGACTTCGCGCCGCAGCCCGACCAGCACCGAGGTCAGGGCCATCCGCAGCCGCGCCGCGTCTCCCTGCACCGATAGTTCTCCACCCGCCGCCAGCCGCACCTCGACGGTGCCTTCGACGCCGGGCGGCAGCGCCTCGATGATTTCCTGCAGCAGCCCCCGGAGGACGACGGTCTGCCTGTCGACGCGGTAGGTGCCGGCTTCGAGCTGGGAGAGGACGCTCATCTCTTCCGCCAGGGCGGTCATGCGCCCCCAGGCCTTCTGCGATTCGGTGACGAACTGCCGCTGCCTGTCGGTCATCTCCGCGTCCGAACTGGTGATCAGCATGCGCAGATAGCCGGAGCCGACGCTGATGGGAGTACGAAGCTCGTGGACGGCGAGTCCGAGCAGGCGGGGCCAGTTGGGATCGGGCGGCTCGCTGAACATGCGAGCATTCTAGCGGCGGGTGAACCGCGGAGGGAAGGGCGGGATCAGACGAGCTAACGGCGGCCATGGCCGGGCTGGTTCGCGGCCCGGCGCGGTGGTAGGGTAGACGCCATGGTGATCAGGACGCGTCCGGTGCTCCCTGCCTCGGACATCACCGACGAACAGGCGTATCTCCGGCGCCGCGACTTCATGCGGCTGGCGGGAGGCGCCGCCGTGGCCGCCGCCGTCCCGCTGCTGGCGGGATGCGCCGGCGAGCCGGCGGCTGCAGCGTCGGCCGGCGGCGGGCTGCTGTCCGCCGCGCAGATGCCGCTGTCAGGCTACAAGCCGCGTGCGGTGGCGACCGACGAGAAGCTCAATACCTTCGACGAGATCACCAGCTACAACAATTTCTACGAGTTCGGCACCGGCAAGAGCGATCCGAAGCGCTACGCCGGCAGCCTCCACACCAGCCCCTGGACGGTCAGGATCGACGGCCAGTGCAGCAAGCCGGCGAATTACCAGGTCGAGGATCTGATCAAGCCGCTGGCGCTCGAGGAGCGGATCTACCGGCTGCGCTGCGTCGAGGCGTGGTCGATGGTGATTCCCTGGATCGGGGTGCCGCTTGCCGACGTCCTCCGCCGCGCCGAACCGACCTCGAAAGCCACCTTCGTCGAGTTCACGACGCTGCTGCGCCCTACGGAGATGCCGGGACAGCAGACCGCGGCGCTCGACTGGCCCTACACCGAGGGGCTGCGGCTCGACGAAGCCATGCATCCGCTCACCATCCTCGCCGTGGGGATGTACGGCAAGACGCTGACCAACCAGCAGGGGGCCCCGATCCGGCTGGTGGTGCCGTGGAAGTACGGCTTCAAGAGCATCAAGTCGATTGTCCGCATCCGCTTCGTCGATCGGCAGCCGCGGACAGCGTGGCAGAAAGCCAATCCCGGCGAGTACGGGTTCTATTCGAACGTCAACCCGGACGTCGACCATCCCCGCTGGAGCCAGGCGACCGAGCGCCGCATCCCCGGCTTCTTCAAGAACCACAAGACGCTGCCGTTCAACGGCTACGGGGATCAGGTCGCCTCGCTCTACGCCGGCATGGACCTGCGCAAGAACTACTGACGCCGGATGCGCAAAGCGCTCGCGCCGCTGCTGTTCCTCGTGGCGCTGGTTCCGGCGACCCGGCTGGTCGTGCGCTTCGCCGGCAACGATCTGGGCGTCAACCCCGCAGAGACCCTGCAGCTCGAGACCGGCATCTGGGCGCTGCGCTGGCTGCTGATCACGCTGGCCATCACCCCGCTGCGGCGGCTCAGCGGCTGGAACCGGATCATCCAGTACCGGCGCACGCTGGGGCTGTTCGCGTTCTTCTACGCGACGCTGCACGTCCTGACCTACCTCGTGTTCGATCTCTCCCTGGCCTTCGGCCAGCTGCTGGCCGACGTCGCCAAGCGCCCTTTCATCACGCTGGGATTCATCGCCTTTGTCGCCATGGTGCCGCTGGCCGCGACCTCCACCCGGGCGGCGATTCGCCGCCTCGGGCGGCGCTGGCAGGCGCTCCACCGGCTGATCTATGTCAGCGCGGTGTTCGCGGCGCTGCACTACCTGTGGAAGGTGAAGGTGGTGACGGGTGATCCCATCTATTACGCGGCCGCGGTGGCGGCACTGCTCGGCGTCCGCGCCTGGTGGTTCATGAAAACCGCTAAGTCGTTGGCGTCACAGCCAGTTAAGCGCTAGCCAGCCCGCCGCATCCACCGCCCGTTCACCCCGCCGGCGCGCCCGTTTGCCTGAAAGTGGCTGCCTCTCCGCCCCCCCTCCACTATTATCTAGCGCTGTTAGCCCCAGTTGGGCCGGGGACCTTTTCTGAAAGCGGAGGTTGCGGAGGCAGTATGCACAAGCCGATCAAGTACGTCGAGAAGGGGGTCACGCTCATGGCGCGCGGCGCCTGGACCGTGTTCGACGCAATCAACGCCATCAAGCGGGCCGAGCCCTTCACGCCGAAGTGGTCCGACAAGCCGATCCAGAAGTCGTGGCAGAAGGTCAAGCCGCCGCTCGGCTGGCCGCGCGAGACCGACTCGCTGTGCCCGACCTGCGTGCGCGAGGCGCGCCAGGAGATTCTCGACGGCAAGCGCGACTACAAGGTGCTGCTCAACGAAAAGATCGGCGAAATCAAGGCCAACATCATCGAGCGCGACGGCAAGATCCTGATGGTCAAGGACTGCCCCCAGCACGGGCACTTCGAGGACGTGATGGCGATGGACACCGCCTTCTTCAAGCATCTCGAAGACTCCTACCCCGGCAGCGACATCCGCGCCCACAACGACGAGAAGCTCCACAACCACGGCTCGAGCACCATCAAGTACGGGCGCGGCGCGGTCCTGACCATCGACCTCACCAACCGCTGCAACATGATGTGCGACCCGTGCTTCATGGACGCCAACCAGGTCGGGTTCGTCCACGAGCTCTCCTGGGAGGACATCCAGACGCTGCTCGACAACGCCATCTCGATCAAGCCGAAGCGGCAGATGTCGGTGCAGTTCTCCGGCGGTGAGCCGACGATGTCGCCGTACTTCCTCGATGCGGTGCGCTACGCCAAGAAGGTCGGCTACAGCAGCGTCCAGGCGGCGACCAACGGCATCGAGTTCGCCAAGAGCCCCGACTTCGCGAGCGCCGCCTTCGAGGCCGGGCTGCGCTACGCCTATCTGCAGTTCGACGGCATCGGCAACGCCGCCAACTCGCACCGCCTGGTCGGCAACCTCTTCGACGTCAAGTTGCGCGCCATCGAGAACCTCCACGCCGCCGGCGTCGACATCGTCCCGGTGACCACCATCGTCAACGGCGTCAACAACGAGCAGGTCGGGCGGATCATCCAGTTCGCGCTCGACAACCCGAAGAAGATCAACTTCCTGTCGTTCCAGCCGGTGTCGTTCACCGGCCGCGACGAGGAGATCACCGACGAGCGCCGCACCGCGCAGCGCTACACGCTGTCGCACCTGGCGCACGACGTCAAGAACCAGATCGGGCTCGGCGAGCCGGTTCGCGACTGGTTCCCGATCTCGTTCATCGGCACCTTCACCGACTGGGCCGACCTGGTCCACGGCCCCGGCGCCGACTGGGGCAACCTCACCTGCGGCTGCCATCCCAACTGCGGCATCGGCATGGCGGTGATGATCGACAAGGAAACCAGGGAGGCGGTGCCGGTGACCGCGTTCCTGCACGCCGAGCGGATGGCCACCGACCTCAAGCGGGTCAACGACGCCGGCCGCGGCAAGTTCCTGTCGTCGGTTGGCATGGCGCTGGCCCTCATGAAGAACTACGACCCCTTCAAGGCGCCGACGCACTTCAAGCTCACCGACCTGATGAAGAAGTTCGACAAGACCTTCGGCGCCACCGGCCACAACTACGGCAAGGTCGGCGCCGACCGCACCCAGGCGGACATCGAGAGGCGCCGCGCCGATCGCTGGAACTTCCTGTTCATCGCCGGGATGTGGTTCCAGGACCTCTTCAACTACGACTTCCGCCGCACCGAGC
>JAYTEJ010000009.1:0-10580 GCA_043735365.1 Acidobacteriota bacterium | reverse complement strand
CTCCTGATGTGCCAGAGGCGTGCCGCCGCAAGGCCGGGCTTGGCCGCCAGAGCTTGAGAGGCGGCGGCCGCTGTGAGACAATTGAGTTCGCCCCCAATACAACCTTTCGCGCACGCGGCAGGCCCTGTCTGCCGCCGAGGAGACGTTTTTGGTGCACAACGAGGATCAGATGCGGCGTGGCGGAACTTTGCACCGGCGGGCGTTTCTTGGCATCGGGGCGGCCGCCGCGGCCGCGGCGCTGATGCCGTCGCGGGCCGAGGCGGCGACCGCAGCGGCCGCGCCGCAGCGCACCCTGTCGTTCTTCCACACCCACACCGGCGAGCGCCTCAAGGTCGCCTACTGCTGCGGCGGTGAGTACCAGCCCGAGGGTCTCCGCGAGGTCAACCACCTGCTGCGCGACTTCCGGGTGAACGAAACCCGCGCCATCGAGCCGCGGCTGCTCGACCTGCTGTTCGAGCTCGGCGGCACCCTGGAAACGGACCAGCCGTTCCACGTCATCTCGGGCTACCGCTCCCCTGCGACCAACGCCATGCTCCGCGAGCGCGGCGGCGTCACCACCGGCGTGGCGTCACACAGCCTGCACATGGTGGGGCAGGCGATCGACATCCGCGTGCCGGGAGTGCGGCTGGCCCGTCTCCGCGAGGCCGCCCGATCGCTCAAGATCGGTGGCGTCGGGTTCTATCCGGATCTCGACTTCGTGCACGTCGACGTCGGGCGGGTCCGCCACTGGTGAGTCCTCGAACGCGCGCCGTCGATGAAGACGCCGGCGACCTCCTGTAGAATCACTCCCGCATGATCGAAAAACGGCGTTCAAAGATTGAAGGCGCGGGCGTGTTCGCGACCCAGCCGATCCCCAAGAACAAGCGCATCGTCACCTACGATGGCGAGAAGATCAACAATCGCGAGAGCTTAAAACGTGAGATCCGCTACCTGAAGAAGGGGCACATCTGGTGCTTCAAGCTGAACCGCCTCTACGTCCGCGACGCCGCCGTCGGCGGCAACATCGCCCGCTTCATCAACCACTCCTGTAAACCCAACTGCTATACCCAGATCGACGGCGACAGTATCTGGGTGCGGGCGGCGCGCACCATCCGCAAAGGGGAGGAGCTGACCTACAACTATCTGACCGATGGCGCGCAGTCGATCCCCTGCCGCTGCCGGCCCGGGTGCAAGGCCATGCTCTGATGCGCGTCCTCTACCTCCACGGCTTCGCGTCCTCCGCGCAGTCGTCCAAGGCGACCTTCCTCGCCCGGCAGCTCGCCGCCCGCGGCATCACCCTCGAGACGCCAGACCTCAACGCGCCCGACTTCGGCACCATCACGGTGACGCGAATGGTGGAACAGGTCCTCGCGGTGGTGGGAACGGGAGATCCGGCGATGCTCGTCGGTTCCAGTCTGGGCGCGTTCGTCGCCATTCAGGCGGCGCTGCAGCGCCCGGCAGCCGTCTCACAGCTCGTGCTGCTGGCTCCGGCGCTCGATTTTGGCGGGACAACGCGTGATTTTGGCGCCGAGCGGCTGGCGCGATGGAAGGCCTCCGATGCCCTCGAGGTGTTCCACTACGGCTATGGACGGATGATCCCGGTCCATTACGAGCTCTACGCCGACGCCGGCCGCTACGACGCCCTCCAGGCGGACCTGCCGATCCCCACCCTGGTGTTCCAGGGCCGGCGCGACGTGGTCGTCGACCCCGGCGGCGTCGAGCGCTGGGCGGCGGCCCGCCCCGGGGTCGAGCTCCACATGCTCGACGACGACCACCAGCTGCTCCAGAGCCTGGACGCGATCTGGTCGGGTATCGCCCGGCGGCTGTTCCCGGGCGGCGCTTACCAGCAGATGCCCTGATACTGTCCGGGAATGTCGGCGCGGTCGGTCTTGACCCGCACCAGATCGACAATCGTCTGCTCAGGGCGCGTCCGCTTGAGCGCCTCGGCGAACTCCGGGGCGTTGTTGCCGACGACGATGATGTCCGAGTGCTCCAGCACCTCGTCGATCTCCTCGCAGAGCAGCGACGAGAGATGGGGAATCTGGGTGTTGATGTATTCCTTGTTGGCGCCGACCAGCCGCGCGATCGAGACGTTGCGGTCGTAGATCCGCAGCTCGTAGCCCTTGCCGAGCAGCGCTTCGGCGAGGATGACGATCGGGCTCTCGCGCAGGTCGTCGGTGCCGGCCTTGAAGCTGAAGCCGAGCAGGCCGACCCGCTTCTTGCCGCTCTCCATCACCTGATCGATGGCGTGCTGAATCTGCAGCTGGTTGCTGCCGAGGATTGCCTGGATCACCGGCAGGTCGAGGTCCACTTCCTTGGCGCGGTACTGCAGCGCCCGCACGTCCTTCGGCAGGCACGAGCCGCCGAACGCGAAGCCGGGCTTCATGTAGTACGACGACAGGTTGAGCTTCTCGTCCCGGCAGAAGATGTCCATCACTTCGTGGCTGTCGATGTCGACGCGTTTGCACAGGTTGCCGATCTCGTTGGCGAAGCAGACCTTGAGCGCGTGCCAGGTGTTGCTCGCGTACTTGATCATCTCGGCGGTGCGGATGCTGGTGGTCACCATCGGCGCCTCCACCCGCGCGTAGAGCGCCTCGGTCGGGGCGGCGTCGGACGCATAGTTGTGGCCCACCAGCGTCAGCGGCGGATTGCGGAAGTCGTAGATGGCGGTGCCCTCGCGCAGGAACTCGGGGTTGACGGTGACGCCGAAGCCGGTGCCGTAGGTCTTGCCAGAGGCCTTCTCGAGCGTCGGGATGACCAGATCGTGCGTCGTCCCTGGCAGGACGGTGCTGCGGACGACGACGACGTGGTAGGCGGACTTGTTCCTGAGCGCGGCGCCGATCTGTTCGCAGACCCGCTCGAGATACGAGAGATCGAGGCTGCCGTTCTTGCGGCTGGGCGTGCCGACGCAGAGCAGCGAGAGCTCGGTCGCGGCGACGGCCTCGGCGGTATCGGTGGTCGCGCGCAGCGAGCCGTCCGCCGCGGCGGTCCGGATCAGGTCTTCGAGCCCTTTTTCGACGATCGGGCTCCGGCCTTCATTGAGGCTTGCGACCTTGTCCGGATTGACATCGACACCGACGACGGTGTGGCCGTCGGCGGCAAACGACGCCGCCGAGACGCTGCCGACGTAACCCAGACCGAACACTGAGACTTTCATCGCTCGCATGCCTCCGAAAGATGTTCCGGTAAATGTCGCGCCGCGGCTACGCCGTGCGCCGCAGCGCCGACTGCTGGCGGCCGCGGCGCCCGCCCGCCACCACCCGCCGCAGCGCCTCTTCGAAATCCCCGGCCACCGCCGACCAGTCGTAGCGCTCGACCACCAGCCGGCGGGCGTTCTCCTCGATGCGGCGGCGCGCCTCGACGTCGCGGATCATGTGCACCACCGCCTGCGCGAAGCGCGCCGGTTCGTCGGCGATGACCAGGTCCTGCCCCGGAGTGACCGGCAGCCCTTCGGCCCCCACGGTCGTCGAGACCACCGCCTTGCCCATCGCCATCGCCTCGAAGATCTTGAGGCGGGTGCCGCCGCCAATCCGCAGCGGGACGATGTAGACCGACCCGGCGGCGATGTGGGGACGGACGTCGTCCACCCGCCCGGTCACCTCGATGCCGGCGTCGTCCGCGAGCCGCCGGACGGCGGGCGTCGGGGCGCGGCCGATGATGCTCAGCGTCGCCCCGGGCTCGACCTGGCGGATGCGCGGCAGGATCTCCCGCACGAAATAGACCATGCCGTCTTCGTTGGGCAGCCAGTCCATCGAACCCGTGAAGACCAGATGCACGGGCCGAGCCGGCGCCGCCGCCGGCGTGGGCATGAAATAGCTGGTGTCGACGCCGGTCTGGACGACGTGGGCCGGGGTCTGCAGCGCGTCGGGATAGAGCCGGGCGAAGGTGTCGCGATCGGCTTCCGATACCGCCAGCGTCAGGTCGAAGCGCGCCAGCGCACTGCGCTCGAAGCGGAGCATCCGCGTCCACTGCCGGCCGAGCAGCAGCCGCGCCAGCGGGTTGCCGGCGTTCTCGGCGTGGCGCCGCCAGATCTCCGCCTCGACGTTGTGCGTGAAGAGGATCGCGGGGCAGGGCAGCGACTCCGGCATGTTGACGATCGGCACCAGGAAGTCGCAGACAACGGCGTCGAAGCGGTGGTCGCGCAGCAGCCCGGCGAGAATGGCGCGGAAGCCCTCCGCGCGGTATTTCGCCACGCCGTAGGGAACCGGGTCGACCAGATAGCGCGCCGCATCGAGGTAGAAGCGTGGCGTCCCCTTGGCCGGATCGGTGCGCGGCACCGTGTGCAGGTGGGCGCAGACTTCGCCCATGCCCTCATGGTCCGCCGGCGGCTGTGCCGGGTCGCAGAACGACAGGTAGGTCAGCTCGTGCCTGGCGGCGAGGTGTTTCATCACGTGCCAGGTCCGCAGCTTGCCGCCCTTGTCGAGCGGCAGCAGCAGGTTGGCGTTGAGCCACAGGATGTTCATGAGGCGGAGCCTTCGTGTAGACCGCGGTTCACGCGATCGCTCGCAGTCCGGGGGCATCGGATGGAATCGTCAACGGCTTGCCGGGCAGCGTCTGGACGCCGTCGCCGTCGATGTGCGTGCGGTACCAGAGCTCCAGATTCAGCAGGCTCCAGATGGCATCCCAGCCATCGGCGGCGCCGGACCGGTGCGCGTCCAGGAGGCGTTCGACCGCCGCCGGTTCGACGATGCCGCGCTGGCGGCTGCGGGGATCGAGCAGGACGTCGCGGGCGACGTCCCCCCAGCTGCCGCGCATCCACATCGCGAACGGCACCGGGAAACCCATCTTCTTGCGGTTGAGGATCGAGGCGGGGAGGATCTCCCGGACCGCCTCGCGCAGGATCCACTTGGTGGTGAAGCCGCGCAGCTTCATCCGTTGCGGCAGCGCCGCGGCGAACTCGACCAGGGTGTGATCGAGGAACGGCACCCGGCTCTCGATCGAAGCGGCCATGCTCATCTGGTCCTGCTTCATGAGCAGTTCGACCAGGTAGGTCTTGAGGTCGGTGTAGAGCAGGCGGTCGAGGGTGGTGCTCGACGCCCCCGGCGCGTCGAAGAAGCCGCGCGAGGGCCCGTACGCCGATGCCGGGGTCGCGCCGGCGGCGTGGCGGGGGGTGAGCAGCCCCGCCTGCCGGCGCAGCCCGATGGCGGCGAAATTGTCGAAGAACATCGCTTCCGGGGTGCGCGGCATCGCCAGGAAGGAGCGGCGCGCGACCCGGCCGAGCCGGCCCGGCAGGCCCGGCACGACGGTGTCGGCAATCCACTGCCGCAGCGGCGCCGGCACCGCGCCGTAGGCCGACGCGGCACGCCAGTTGACCAGCGCCCTCGGATATTTCCCGTAGCCGGCGAGCAGCTCGTCGCTGCCCTCACCGGTCAGCACCACCTTGACGTGCTGGCGCGCCAGCGCCGAGACGAAATAGAGCGGGATGCTCGACGGATGGGCGATCGGTTCGTCCTCGTGCCAGACCAGCCGTGGCAGCGCCCCGAAGAAGTCCTGGTCGTCGATGACGATCTCGTGCCCTTCGGCGCCGATCGCGGTCGCCACCTGGCGCGCGTAGTCGAGCTCGCTGAACGCCCGCTGCTCGAACGCGACGGAGAACGTCTGGAGCGGCCGATCGATCATCTTCGCCATCAGCGCGGCGATGGCGCTGCTGTCGAGGCCGCCGGAGAGGAACATGCCGAGCGGAACGTCGGCCATCAGCCGGATGCGTACGGATTCCTCGAGCAGCTCGCGGAATCGTCCCACCGCCTCGCGGTCCGAGAGCAGCGCGATCGACTCGGACGAGCGGCCGGCGGGAATGTCCCAGTACTGGCGAATAGTCACCGCGCCGTCCTGGAAGACCAGCGTATGCCCAGGCTGCAGGCGGTGAATGCCCTTGAAGAGCGTCTCGGTGCCGGAGAGGTAGCGGGTGCCCAGCAGCTCCGGCAGCGCGGTCTCGTTGGCCTCGGCCCGCACCAGGCCGCTCTTGAGGATCGCCTTGATCTCGGAGCCGAACAGCAGGCGCCCTGCCGCCACCGTCCAGTACAGCGGCTTGACGCCGAGGCGGTCGCGCGCCAGCAGCAGCCGGCGCTGCGGCGCGTCCCAGAGGGCAAAGGCGAACATGCCGCGGAGGTGATCGACGCAGGCGTCGCCCCACTGCTCGTAGGCATGGACGATGGTCTCGGTGTCGCAGCGCGTCCGGTAGCGATGGCCGGCCGCCTCGAGCCCGGTCCGGACCTCGGCGTGGTTGTAGATCTCGCCGTTGAAGACGATCCAGGCGGTCTCGTCCTCGTTCGACAGCGGCTGGTGGCCGGCGGCAACGTCGACGATGCTCAGGCGGCGATGGCCGAGCAGCGCCTGATCGTCCGCGAACACCCCAGCGTCGTCCGGCCCGCGGTGCGCGAGCACGTCGCGCATCCGGGTGAGCCGATCGCGATCGTCGGCGTGGAGCCGGTCCGAGGCGACGATTCCTGCAATCCCGCACATGTCCTACCTTGCCTCCATCGAGTGTCCCGTCACGTGGTTCGCGACAGAATTCCCCGGCGGGGCATCCCGGCTCGCGGCGTTGCTCCTCGCTCGTCTACTCCAGTATTCTCGCTCGTCGCGCCTTGCGATCCGGGCGCCGCGCTCCGGGACTTATGCCACGATCCACGGTGACGGGACACTGGCGCTACATCGCCTCCGGCACCGCGCGGGCGGCGGAGGGAACCCAGGCATCGGCTCCCTGCCGCGCCGGCGCCGCCGGGTGCGACGGCCGGGTCGCCGCGGTGCCGTCGACGAACTGGCGGAACCACAGTTCCAGCATCACCAGCTGCCACAGCCGGTGCGGGTGATCGGCGCGCCCGCTGCGATGCTCGTCCCAGAGCCGCGCCACTTCGCGCGGCTCGAACAGGCCGCGGTCGCGCAGCCGGCCGTCGAGCAGCAGCCCGGAGGTCATCTCCGCCAGCGGCCCGCGCAGCCAGCGGCCGATGGGCGCGTCGAAGCCGCGCTTCGGCCGGTCGATGATCTCCCGCGGCACCCGGCGCTCGAGCGCGCGGCGCAGCAGATACTTGGTGCGGCCGTTGCGCAGCTTGAGCGAGACCGGCACCCGCGCCGCGAACTCCAGCAGCTTGTGATCGAGCAGCGGCTCGCGCGCCTCGAGCGAGACCGCCATGCTCATCCGATCGACCTTGGTGAGCACGTCGTCGATCATGTAGGTCCGGGCATCCACGTACATCGCCCGGTCCATCGGGTCGGCGGAGCCGCAGTCGCGATAGGCGTCGCGGAACGACGACAGCGCGTCGGCGCCGCCCACCGCTCGAGTGAAATCGGCGGAGTAGAGCCGCGGCTTGGCGCCCGGCTCGAACATGCCGTAGGCGTGTTTCAGGGCGTAGGCCTGCGCCGGCGCCGACGCCAGGTGGCGTAGCGACCGCGCCCCCTTCATCGACAGCGGCAAGGCCTGCGCGAGCCACCCCACCGCCCGCGACGCCGGCCCCAGCGCGGTCCGCGCGCGCTGCTCCCAGCTCTCCACCCGGTGGCGCGCATAGCCGGCCCATAGCTCGTCGCCGCCGTCTCCCGAGAGCGCCACCGTCACCAGCTCGCGCGCCGCCTTCGAGACGTAGTAGGTCGGAACCGCAGAGGAGTCGGCGAACGGTTCGTCGAAGTGCCACGCCAGCCGCGGCAGCAGGTCGTCGACCCGCGGCGAAACGCTGAGCGCGTGGAAATCGCAGCCGACGTGCCGCGCCACGCGCTCCGCATGCCGGACCTCGTCGTCGGCTTCGTCCTCGAATCCCACCGCGATGGTCACCGGCGGCGTCGCGCTGGCGTCCTTCATGTAGGCGACGACGGTGGAGGAGTCGATGCCGCCGGAGAGAAAGGCGCCGAGCGGCACGTCGCTGACGAGGCGGAGCCCGACCGCCTCGCCGAGCAGGCTGTCGAGCTCCTCGAGATAATCCTCTTCCCGCGCGGCGTCGCCGTCGCCGGTGAACTGCAGGTCCCAGTAGCGCGACACCCGGATGCGGCCGCGCTCGGCCACCAGGATGTGGCCCGGCGGCAGCTTGTGCACGGCGCGGTAGATGGTGTCGGGTGCCGGCACGTAGAGCAGCGTCAGATAGGCGTCGATCGCCTCGGGCCGCCAGTCGCGCGGCACCGCGGCGTCCTCCAGCAGCGACTTGATTTCAGAGCCGAAGACCACGCCGGAGCCGGGCACTTCAGCGTAGTAGAGCGGCTTGACCCCGAGGCGGTCGCGCGCCAGCAGCAGGCGGCGCTTCGGCTCGTCCCAGACCGCGAAGGCGAACATCCCGCGGAACCGATCGACGCAGCCATCGCCCCATTCTTCGTAGCCGTGGACGATGACCTCGGTGTCGGAGCCGGTGCGGAAGCGGTGCCCGCGCCCGAGCAGCTCGCGGCGGACCTCGGCGAAGTTGTAAATCTCGCCGTTGAATACCACCTGGATGGTGCCGTCCTCATTGGCGAGCGGCTGATCGCCGGTCGAGAGGTCGATGATGCTGAGGCGGCGATGGCCGAGCCCGATTCCGGGCGCATGGTAGTAGCCGGCCGCATCCGGGCCGCGGTGCGCCACCGCATCCGTCATCGCCACCAGCACGTCGCGATCGACAGGGGTGTGGGCGTCGTAGTTGAAGCGTCCGGCAATCCCGCACATGTCAGATTCCCGCGACCTCGACCCGAGTACGGACGGGGGCCGCCGCGCCCAGCCCGGATCGGTACAACTCCTCGAACGACCCCACCATGCGGTCGAACGAGTACCGCTGCCGCACCGCCAGCCTGGCGGCACGGCCCAGCGACTCGGCCTCGGCCGGATGGCCGGCGAGGCGCGCGATCGCCGCGGCCAGCGCCGCAGCGTCGCCGGGCGGCACCAGCAGACCGGTGGTGCCGGGGTCGATCAGATCGACCAGACCGCCAACCGCGCAGGCCACGACCGGAAGCCCCGCCGCCATCGCCTCGATGGCGCCGTTCGGAAACGCCTCCGAGCGGGAAGGTAGCACGAACAGATCCGCGGCGGCCAGAAGCGCCGGGACGTCGTCGCGGTGCCCGAGGAACTGCACGATGCCGGCGAGTCCGAGCGCCGCGGCCTGCGCCTCGAGCTGCTGGCGGCGCGGTCCGTCGCCGACAATCTGGAAGCGGAGATCCGGGTGCGCGGACGCCAGCGCGGCGGCCGCTTCGAGCAGTATGTCGTGGCTTTTCTCCGGGCGCAGGTTGGCGACCGTGATCACGGTCCGGATCGGGCGCGGGTGGTCAGGAAGGTCGAACCACGACGGATCCACGCCGTTCGGAATGACCGCAATCGATCCGGGCGCGACCCCCTCCGCCGTCAGGACCTGCCGGGCCGCCGGAGAATTGGCGACGACCTTCGTTGCCGCCCGGTAGGCGAGCCGCTGGAGCCATATCTGCCCCGCCGACTTGTCCGGATTCAATTCGCGCCGGCTGCCAATCCGCACCGGCACGCCCGCCAGTGCCGCGCCCGGCAAGCCGAAGATGTTCGCGTACAGGTCGCATGTCTGCACCACCGCTATGCGCTCGCGCCGGCACCACCGGGCGAAGGCCAGCAACTGCCCGGCTGTGGCCGGGCGACCGAACCCCCGAATCGGAAACTCAACGACGGACGCCGCCCGCTCCAGCACCCGGGGCAGCCAGGCGCCGGCCCGATGGAAGCAGGCAACGTGCACCCGGAACTGCTGAGGGTCCAGCCGGCGGACCAATTCCGTCATCTGCCGCTCCGTTCCCCCGGGCTCGAATGCCGTAATGAATACGGCCACGGGAGTTTGCAGAGAGACGTTCACATTCGTAATCTCAGCAAGGGAAGTGCCACCCCATGAGTTCCCGATGTGGGCAAATTTCAGGCCTGAGGGGCGCTGCTGGGGTGGCTGGCACCGCGAACGGCAGAGCTTGTGTGTAGTGAATTGGACAAAAGGGAGAGACGGCGGCCTCGCAGACCAGGCTCAGCCGCGACTCGCCACCGCTGTGCCGTGCGCCTGGGAGAGCGGCGCATCCAGGTACTGCCGGTGCCAGAGCTCGAAGACCATCAGCTGCCAGAGCCGCAGGGTATGGTCGCGGCGCCCCGCCAGGTGCTCCTCGACCAGGCGATCGACGAACCGCGGTTCGAAATATCCGCGCTGCCTGGTGAGCGGCGAGCGCAGCACGTCGGAGAACACGTCAGTCAGCCCGCCGCGGAACCACGCCCCGAGCGGTACGCCGAAGCCCTGTTTGCGGCGATCGAGGATGCCGGGTGGGAGCATCGACCGCACCGCTTCCTTGAGGATGTGCTTGCGCCGGCCGTTCTTGATCTTGAGATGCGCCGGCAGGGTCGCGGCGAAGTCGATCACCCGGTTGTCGAGCAGCGGGACGCGGGATTCGATCGAATGAGCCATGCTCATGCGATCGACTTTGGTGAGCACGTCCTCCGGCAGGTAGCTCTCGAAATCGAACCGCATCATCCGGCTGTGCGCCGGCAGGCCGGCGAAGCGCGCCATCTGGTCTGCCGCCGCCCGCTCGACGTTCCAGCGCCGGAGCGCCGTCCGCACCGCCGGTGCGTAGAGGGCGTGCTTCTCGTCCGGCTGGAAGAAGCTCAGGGCATCGAGGTAGCGGCCGTTGTCGTCGCGCGCCACATGGCGGAGGAAGTTCTTGCC
>JAYTEJ010000008.1:0-6258 GCA_043735365.1 Acidobacteriota bacterium | reverse complement strand
ACCCGCTGGCGCGGCGTCATGCGGCGGTCAGGGTGAACATCATGGTCAGGGAATAGGTGCCGGTGGCGTAGGTCCACAAGTTCTTGAAGAAGAACGACTGGGTGCCCGTGTGGGCGCCAGACCCGCTCCAGGCGCCGACCGCCTGGGCCACCGAGGCGTTCAAGGTGCCGCTGCTGAAGCCGGCGCCGCTCGCCGTCCAGGTGATGTTCGAAGCGGGAATGGTATTCAGGCCCGATCGCAGTTGATCCGTGGCCAGCACCGTCAGCGTGACCCCGCCGTTGACCATGGTGCGCGCCTTGGCGGTGACGGTGATGGGCCCCTGCAAGGCGGGGACGTTCGGGATCGAATCCGGATCGGCATCCGGAAAGGTGACCGCGGCCGAGGACAGCGTCAGCCGAGCCAGCCCGACGACCGGCCCGTTCAGCGTGGCGCTGGCCGTCTGACACGCGGCCGGCGTCGAGCCGGCCGCGAGAGCCAGAGGGACCAGGAAGGCGAGCAGAACGGTCAGTCGCATGGCAGCAGAGGGCTCGAGCCGACTCTCCAGCCAGAGCGCCCCCTATCTATCGGCTACGGGGCCGTCAGGGTGTAGTTCAGCGTCACGGTGTAGGTGCCGGTCGCATACGCCCAGCTGTTGGCCAACGCGTAGGTCTGGGCGCCCGCGGGGCTCCCCGAACCGGTCCAGGACCCCACCGTCTGCGCGGTCGTCTTGTTGCTGGTGCCGGCCTGAAAGCCGCTGCCGCTGGCCGTCCAGGTGAGGTTGCCAACCCCGATGCTGTCCGAACCGGATGTCAGGTCCCCCGACGCCAGCACGGTCAGCGCAACGGTGCCGGCCGCCGAGGTGCGGGCCTTGACGGCGACGGTTACCGCAGACGCGGCGATGGACGGACTCACGTCGGGGTCTGCATCCGCGAAGGCCACTGACGCCGATCCAAGCGTCAGCTTGGCCTTAGCATTGACGGCGGCCGTGACATTGATCGCACCCGTCGCCGTCGTCTGGGCAAACGCCGACGGGGCTCCCACCAACACCAGGACCGCGATAGCTCCGGTAACGACTGCAGTCTTCATCTTTTCCCCTGGGCGCCCGCTGTCACCTTATCGGTCACATCGAGGCGGCATTTTCTCTTTGAGTACGGCTGTCGTTCGGTCGAGAAGTCGCAAACGACAGAGTCATTAGAAGAACTCTATATGACATTGACGTCTTCAAGAGTAAATTCAGTCGCCGACCGCGTCAAGTGTTTTCTTGCGGCAGTGTTCTAAAATCGCGACGTTTGTAGGTAATTACGTGCAGATCCGTGCAGATTTGCGCAGAAATGGGTGTCCCGTTTTGGGTGAAAGGAGACCCTCGCGGCTCATTCCCAGCGGAAAATGCGCGACGGTACCGCCGTGCAGACCATGAAGATCAGCGCCAGCGCCACCAGATCGCCGGTGTGGGCGAGCCACCCGTCCCCCCGCCAGATGCCCCGCAGCAGCGACACGGCGTAGGTCAGCGGCAGCACCCGGGCGACCGCCTGCAGTACCGGCGGCATCGCCGCTACCGGCAGGAACAGACCTGACAGACCGAGCATCGGATAGAGGATCAGCGTGCCGATTGGCTGGGCGAAGCGGGCCGTCGGCACCGCGCTGGCAATGACAAACCCCAGGGAGATGACGCTCAGCGTGCTCACCAGCAGCGCGACGCCGAACGACAGCAGCGGCGCGCCGTCGGCCCCGGCGGGAAAATACCGCCGCCCGGCGAGCGCCATCGCCGCCAGCGTCAGGGCGGTGAACACCAGCTTCACCAGCACATGCGCACCGAGGATGGTGTGCGGACGGAGCGGTGTCGCCCGCAGCCGCTTCAGAATGCCGCCCTCGCGGTAGATCGAGATGATGGTGACGAGCGACAGCACGGCGCTGAGCGCCATGATCATCGACGCCAGAATCGGCAGGTCGACGGTCACCGACCGGGGCGCCTCGCCGGCGCCGGCGGCCCCGTACGAAAACACCCGCCCCAGCGCCACGAACACCAGCACCGGGATCCCGACCGTGCCGATCAGGCCGAGCGGCTCGCGCACGAAGATCTTGATCTCGAGCCAGGTCAGCCGCCAGAGTCCCCGCAGCATCAGCAGCCCCTCAATTGCGGATCGAGTGTCCCGTCAGCGTCAGGAACACGTCCTCGAGCGTCGCCCGCTCGGTCCGGAAGTCCGTGACCCGCATGCGATGGTCGGCCAGGCACTGGATGATCCGGCTGACCAGATCATCCCCCGGACCCCGCAGCGTCAATCGCCCGTTCCGCGCCGTCACCGACGCCACGCCCGGAAGCGCGCGCAACCGCTCCTCCGCCAGCGCGTCGTCCGTGGACAGGATCACCGTCTGCTCGGGGGCGTGCCGCCGGATCAGCTCGGCGGGTGTCGCGATATCGATGATCCGTCCTTGATCGATGATCCCCACGCGGTCGCAGAGCCGCTCGGCCTCCTCCATCAGGTGGGTGGTCAGGAACACGGTCTTGCCGCGGTCCCGAATGCCGCGCACCAGCTCCCAGATCGCCCGCCGGGCCTGCGGGTCGAGCCCGGTCGTCAATTCGTCCAGGAACACCAGCTCGGGATCGTTGATGAGCGCCAGGGCGATGAAGAGCCGCTGTTTCTGTCCCCCCGACAGCGTCATGAACCAGGCGTTCCGCTTCTCGGTGAGGCCCAGCTGCTCGAGCAGCCGACGGCCGTCGACCGGGGTGCGGTAGAGCGACGCCCACAGATCGACCGCCTCGCGCACCGTGATCCGCTTCTGCAGCTGCGCCTCCTGCAGCTGCACACCGATGCGCTCCTGCAGCGCATGCGCGTCGCGGGCCGGGTCCATCCCCAGCACCGTGATGGTGCCGCGGTCGGGGCGCCTCAGCCCTTCCACGCACTCCATCGTCGTGGTCTTGCCGGCGCCGTTGGGACCGATCAATCCGAAGATCTCCCCCTGCCAGACGTCGAACGACACCTCGTCCACCGCGACGGTACGGCCGTAGGTCTTGCGGATGGCGGAGACCCGAATCACCGGCTGCGCGGCGGGGCCGGCTGCCACGCTCGTCGTCACCGCGCCGGAAAGAAGGGAAACAGCCGCCGAATCTCTTCGGCGTTCGGCCGGTGCCCGTATTCGGAGATCTCGAACGCCTCGGCGTACTGGATGGCCTTGCCGCGCTCGGGACCGTAGAGTTCCACCAACTTGTCGCGGTACTGCGTCGCGGTCGAAGCGAACCGCTTCCGGAAACCCTCGCGCACCTCGTCCCGGCGGCGCGCCTTCCCGGCCTCGTCCGCCGGCAACAGCTGTGGCCCGCCATTGGCGCCGCCCTCGTAGAACTGCGACGGCAGCGCCGCCACCACCGCCAGCTTCTTCTCGATGACGTCGTCGATGCCGACGACGATGTCGGCCTGGAACGGGTAGGGCCTGGTGAAATCGTCCTCATACGAGAGGAAGACCGGGTTCTTCTCGAGATGGGGCGTGTCCGGACAGAAGAACGGCACCGTCACCATATAGGAAGCGTCCTGGATCAGCTGGCCGACGGTGCGGTGATCGGGATGGTAATCGTTCGGGCGGTGCCCAAGGACGATGTCGGCCTTCCATTCGCGAATCAGTCTGGTCACGGTGCGGCGGTTCTCGAGGGTGGGCTGGACTTCGCCGTCGTGGATATCCAGCACCTGGGTAGTGATCCCGAGCAGGCGCGCCGTCTCTTCGACCTCCGCGGTCCGCCGGCGGGCGAGCGGGCCGCCGGCCTCACGCCAGTGGCCGATGTCGCCGTTGGTGACGGACACGAACTTGACCTTGTGCCCGAGCGCCGCCCATTTCGCCGCGACGCCGGCGAGCCGCAGCTCGTTGTCGTCGGGATGGGCGCCGAAGGCGATGATGCGGAGCGGCCGATCCTGCGCCGCCACGCTGCCCGCGCCGGTGGCGACGCCCAGCAGCGCTGCCGCGATGATGACACTGACTTTTTTCATGCGTGCCTCGTTGAAGAAGTTGTCGAACCGGGGATGCCGGCTGGCCACGGCCAAGCCTACTGCGGCGGCCGCCCGACCGCCAGCGAATCCGGAAGCGGGCACGGCTTGATACGCCAAGTGTTGATACGCCAAGTCGACAGACGCCGCCGGCCGCCCTATAATCCGCGCCATGCCTACCAGCCGCCGCACCTTCCTGACCACACTGGCCGCGGTGTCCGCCGCTCCCTCGCTGCTCCGCGCCCGGCGCCGGCCGCGCTATCCCATCGCGTTCTCTACGCTCGGCTGTCCGGCGTGGAGCTGGACGACGATCCTCGAGCAGGCGGATCGTCTCGGCTTTGCCGCCATCGAGCTCAGAGGCGTCGCCGGCGAGATGGATCTCACCAAAGTGCCGGAGCTGTCGGGATCGCGGCTCGCCGCCACCCGCAAGGACATCGCCGCGCTTGGCATCGTGATTTCCGACCTCGGCGCCTCGTCCACCATGCACGAGACGGGAGCGGCGCGCGACAAGGCGCGCGACGAAGGGCGGCGCTTCATCGACCTCGCGCACGCGATGGAGGTGCCCTACGTGCGGATGTTCGGCGACAAGATCCCGCCCGGAGAGCCCCGCGACGCGGTGTTCACGCGCGTCATCGAGGGGTTCCGGCAGATGGCCGCCTACGCCGAGAAGGCCGGTGTCACCGTGATCATGGAAACCCACGGCGACTTCACCCATACGCCCGACGTCCAGGCGATTCGCGCCGGCGTGGCCTCGACGGCGTTTGCCATCCTGTGGGACGCGCATCACACCTTCGTCGCCGGGCACGAGCCGCCCGCCGCGACCTACACGGCGCTCGGCCGCTGGATCCGCCACACCCATCTCAAGGACTCGGTACCCGCCGGCAGCGACCGACGCTACGTGCTGACGGGGACGGGAGAGGTGCCGGTCAAGACACAGGTCAAGGTCCTCGCCGACGGCGGCTACAAGGGCTACTACTGCTTCGAGTGGGAAAAGAAGTGGCATCCGGAGATCGAGGATCCCGAGGTCGCGTTCCCGCACTTCGCGCGCACCATCGCCGGGTACCTCGACGCCGCCGGCGTCAAGCCGGCGTAGCCGTCCGCTATTTCTCGAAGACGATGTTGTCGACGATCACCATGCCGTCCTGGTTGCGGTCGCACTGATCGCAGAAGGCGGTGAGGTTGATGGACGTCAGCACCTTGAAGACGTCCTTCGGATCGACGCGGACGCTGGCGTAGGCCGGCTGGGTGAAGCCCTTGAGCGGCACCTGATAGGTGTTGAATCCCGGGCGGACCTTGAAGGTCATCAGCGGATAGACCGTCCCCATGTCCTTGCCGCTCCCCTTGCTGATCGTCTCCAGGCGCAGAATCTGGATGCCGGTCGCGTAGACTTGCAGCGACAGCGTCCTGAACCCGCTGACATCGTCGGGCACGAATTTACCGTCGGCGTCGGGCTGGCCGTGGATTTCCACGGTGACGCCGGCCCACTGGTTGGGCGCCCGCAGCGAGAAGTCGAACTTCATCGCGTGGTTGGGATCGTCCTTCTTGACGTGCACCAGTTCCGGGGCGGCCGGAACGGCGCCTTCGAGCCCTTTGAACGTGCTCTTGTGCACGCCGCTCTCTTCGTACCCGAACATCTGGATCAGGCCGCCGCGCGCGCTCACCGGGCGGCCGCCGTCGGTGCGTTCGAAGTCGGCGTAGACGAGCGTCGTCTTCTCGGTTCCGTCCGCCTGTCCCCGGGCCTGGAGCGCCGGCAAGGCGCCGAGGACGAGCCCGGCGGCGGCGATCAACCCAGCTGCGATCGGATGCTTCACGGATGACCTCCTGTCGAGGGGCCGGGAAGGCCGGCCGGAACAACAGTCTACTGCCAGTTGGACCTCTCCGGGGGGGCGACGTCGCTGGTGTTCTGACGGTTGATTGGCGGGGGGGAGAAGGCGGGGGGCGCTGCGGCCTTGCGGCGATGAGTGACGGAGCGGGTCGGCACCGCCGGCAGACCGGCCGGCGGTGTCGACGCGCGTGAGGAGTGCGGCCTAGCGGGTGAACGCGACGGTTGCGTTGGTGGACGTGCCTCCCGAGCCGATGGCCCGGACGGCCGCGAGATAGTTACCGGCCGCCAGGGCGCTGAAGAACGCGGAGCGATCGACGGTAATGTCGCCGTTGGCATCCGGTGTCGGCTTGCCCAGGTCCGAGGTGGCGACCGGCGTCGCCGTTGCCGGGTCCGCGCCACTGTTAAAGACCCGCAGCTCATAGCTGGTCACGAGCGTCGCATGGTCGGGTGACGCCTGAAAGACGATGCCGGTCGGCGGGCCGA
>JAYTEJ010000007.1:0-6245 GCA_043735365.1 Acidobacteriota bacterium | reverse complement strand
GCTGGCCTCGGCAATCACCCACCACTGGCCGCAGATGTCGAAGACGCCGCTGGTTTCGACGATGTATTCGACCCAGTTGAAGTCGCCGAACTGATGGCTGGTATTGCGGTTGGTGACCGACCCGCAGCTCGGAAACGACATCGTCGAGGCATCGCGAGCGAGCGCTGAGCCGGGGACGAACACGAGCAGGGAGAGAACGACGAGAGCGACCACGCGTTTCATGACTGCACCTCACCTGAAGAAAGCCGCGGGGTTATTCGGGTTCGAGGAAGCGGGCCAGGTTCTGTTTCGGAAGGCTGATGGAGGTGCCGGCCTTGGTGGACTCGGCGAATGCGGTCAACGCCGCGGCGGCCTCGACGTTGATCGCCTCGAGCACGCGATCCCGCGCCCGGAGCGTGTCGCGCCGGCATTCGACGGTGATGTCGCGAAGGCGCACGTCGAGCGCGTCCACGCTCGCATCCCCGCGCTTCGCGAGCAGATCGGCAAGCCGGGACTGACAGGCGGCGTCCGACTTCTGCGCCGCCGCCGCCTCCTTGAGAACCAGCGCCTCCTCGTCGCGGGACACCAGCTGCAGGACCGACGTCGGCAGCTGCCGCGGCCCGCCGGCAAGGATGCGGAAGACGTAGGCCCAGACGCTCCATTGCGGGACCAGTTCGGGACGCGTCGCGCCGTCGATCTGGATCATTCCGGACGTTGTGTTTCCGGCGTTCCCGGGAGAAGACTGGAACCCCAGCAGTACCACCACCAGCACGAGTGAACCCATTGGTGTTTTCCTCCGGCAGAGGCTCAGGCAAGCGCGCCGCCGGGCGACGCCCGCGCTGGTGCGAACAGCCAAGCTGGTGACAGCAGGCCGGTTACGGGTGTGCGTCGTGGCGGGTGGGCGGAGGAGGCCGGCAGGTCACGCCGGTTTTGTCAACCTCCGGCGACGGCCGGCGGGATTGGTCCGGAGTGCTATAAATGGTGGTTGGGCACGGACTCGAAGGTAACGCCCGAATGGGGATGGTTCTGCCAGAATTACGGTATCGCGCGGTTTTCTGCCTCCTCATCGCGCTCACCTGCAGCGCGGTTCCCGTTTCAGCCGGCTCCGTGCAGAAGGTGCCCTTCACGTTACGTTCGAAGGCCCTGACGCTGACGGTGTACCGGCCCGATGCCGCGGTGAAGGGCACTGTCGGCACCGTCATCATGGGCAGCGGCGACGCCGGCTGGGTCGGTCTGGCGGTCAAGACCTCCGAGTTTCTCGCCAGCCAGGGCTACCTCGTGGTCGGCCTCAACGTCCGCGAATACCTCTCGACTTTCACCGAGGGCCCGCAGCACGTGTCTCCGGAAGATGTCCGCGCCGACTACCTGGCGTTGTCGGGGTTCCTGCGCACCCAATCGCTGCTCCGGCGTCCGGTGCTGCTGTCGGGCGTCTCCGAGGGGGCAGCGCTGGCGATAGTCGCCGCCGGCGATGCCCGCAACCGGTCGTGGGTGGACGGCGTCATCGCGATGGGCGTGCCGGCCACCGCGGAACTGGCGTGGCGCTGGTACGACGTCGCTGCGCTCATCACCCGCAGCGACGCCAACGAGCCGTCGTTCTCCCCCGCCGACTACGTCGGCGCCGTGTCTCCGACGCCGCTGGTCATGATTCAGTCGGCCACCGATGAATACATCACCGGGGACGGGCGCGCCCGCCTCGTGGCCGCCTCGAAGCCGCCGCGCAAGATGGTGATGATCGGCGCCGGCAACCACCGTTTCACCGACAAGCTGCCGGAGCTCCGCCAGGAGTTCCTGTCGGCTATCGCCTGGATTGCCGGCAGCGCCCCGGCGGGGGCAGGGCGGTGAGGGCATGATCCCGGATCAGGAGCCTGACGGGCTGCTCGCCGCGACCCGGCAGTCGATTCTCGGACGCGCCCGGGTGGCGCTGGTCTGGCTGCTCGCGCACGGCAGCGCCTTCTGGCCGTTCATGGTCTTCGCCGCAATGCTGCTGCTTTCCTGGAGCGAGCTGCGGCACATCCATCCTGGCGCGGTGCGCGCGGCGCTGCGCAACTTCGACGGGCGATGGATCGTCGTCGCCTGCCTCATCACCGTGGCCAACATCGCCGTCATGGGCCTCTACGACGTCGTCGCCTTCCGCCACACCCGCTGCGGCTGGCGGGAGCGCTGGCGCAACGGCGCGGTGGCGTTCGCCTGGAGCAACTTCCTGACGCTGGGGCCGCTCGCCGGTCCCGCGGTCCGCCTCTGGCTGTATCGCAAGGACGTCAGCGAGCTCAGCGAGCTGCACGGCGGCATCGCCGCGATCGCGGCGGCGTTCATCTCCGGCCTCGCCGGCTGGGCGCTGGCCGCCGCGGCGATCGACTGGATTGCCGGCGTGCCAGGCACCGGATGGCTTCCCACCGCCGCGCTGGCGGTCACGGCCTTCCTGCTGGTGCTGGCCGCCACCTCGATCGCCCGGCCGATCGTCCGGCGCCTCAGCGACGGGACCCAGTCGCTGCCTCGCGCGCTCGAGCTCGCGGTGATCGGATGGCTCGACTGGGCCTTGGCGGCGGCCGTCTTCGTCGCCTGCTTCCATGCCGCGGGCTCGGGGCGCGCGGTGCTATCCGAAGTGCGCGATTTCTTCCTCGGCCAGGCGATTGGCGTCGCCAGCCTGGTGCCCGGCGGCGTCGGCAGCAGCGACGCGTTCTGGATCGCGCGGCTGCCGGTCGCTGAGAGCGAGACCGCCGCGGTCCTGCTTGCCTACCGGGCGATCTATTACATCGCCCCCTGGGCGGTCGCGTCGCTGCTGCTGCTCGCCCGCGCCACCCACGGCGCCCCGCGGCGCCGTGAGCTGGCCCGGCGCATCGTCGGCGGCCTGGTCGGCGGCGGCGGCGTGCTGATCATTCTGAGCAGCGCCTCCCCCGCCGTACACGCGCGGCTGCTGACGCTCGAACGCGCCGTTCCGCTGCAACTGGTCGAGGCCAGCCACGTCACCGCGGCACTCGCCGGGCTGCTGCTGATGGTCCTGGCGCGGGGGCTGGTGCGCGGCTATCACGCCGCGTTCCGGGCAACGCTGATTCTGCTGACGCTCGCCAGCGTCGCCGCCATCCTCAAGGGTCTCGACTGGGAGGAGGCGCTGATCCTGGCCGGCATCGCGGTGGCGGCGCGGTCGCAGGCCGAGCTCTTCGATCGTCCCAGCCGCGGCGACTGGATCGAGCGGCCCGACCTCGTGCTGGCGTTTGCCGCGCTGACCATCTTCCTGGCCTTCGGCACGTTCTCGCAACATGTGAGCGCCGGCACCTTCGCGCGGTGGTCGCACATCGGCTACCGCGTCGAGGGGGCGCGCTTCCTGCGCACGGCCGCCTCGATGGCGCTGGCGGTGACGGCGGCGACGCTCTACCTGCTGCTGCGGGCGCCGTCGGCGTTCCGCCGCCTGCCGGAGCCGGAGATCGATGCCGCGCTCGCCCACCATGCCGAGACCGGCGTCGGCACCAACGCGCTGATGGTGGCGACCGGCGACAAGGAGGTCCTCTCGACCACGAACGGGATGTGCCTCTACCGGACGATTGGCCCCTACCTGATGATCTTCTCGGACCCGTCGGTCAGGGATTCGGACCGTCGCGGTCCGTTTCTCGAGGAGCTGACCATCGCAGCGGCCGAGATGGATCGCCGGCCGGTCTTCTATCAGGTGTCGCTCGACTGGATCCCCGTGCTGCACGATCGCGGCTACCACTTCTTCAAGCTCGGCGAAGAGGCGCACGTCGATCTCGACGGCGTCTCGCTCGACGGCCATGCCGGGAAGATGTACCGGCAGGTGCTGCGGAGGGCCGAGCGCGACGACGCCACGTTCCGGATCCTGGAGCCGGACGAGATCGCGCCGCGGCTGGCCGAGATGGAAGAGGTGTCGTCGCTGTGGCTTCGGGAGAAGCACCTGGCGGAGCGGCAGTTCTCGATGGGCTTCTTCGACCCGGTCTACCTGTGCCGGTTCCCGTGCGCCGTGGTCGAGGCCGGCGGCCCCGGGGGGCCCATCATGGCCTTCGCCAACCTGCTCGAAGGGCCGCGGCGCGAGGAACTGTCGGTCGATCTGATGCGGCAGCGCTCCGACGGTCCGCAGGTGATGGACTTCGTGATCGTGTCGCTGCTGCTCGAAGGCAAGCGGCGCGGGTTCCGGACGTTCAACCTCGGCATGGCGCCGCTGGCCTCGGTGGGCACCGAGCAGGGGGCGCATCTACGCGAGCGGCTGGCGAGGCTGCTCTTCCAGCGCGGCGAGCAGTGGTACAACTTCCAGGGATTGCGCTTCTTCAAGGAGAAATACCGGCCGCGGTGGGTGCCCCGCTATCTGGCCTACCAGAACGCCGGGGAGTGGCCGGTCGTGATTGCCAACGCCAGTGCGCTGATTGCCGGCGGCTGGTCCAGGATCCTCCGCTCCCCGAGCGATGCGCCCCCGCACCACGTCGAGCCGGGTTCGAACGTCACTCCACCGAGCCCGACGGCGGGCGTCGGCGGCGGCATGCCCGATGTCAGACCATCAACGTCCTAATCCCGTTCGCCCGGTCGCGGGGCGGATCCGCCGCGCCGTGCTCCTGGTGGTCGCGGCGGTGTCGCAGGCGTGCGCCCATCTGCCGGCGTCGAGCCACCCGTTCAATGGCTCGCTGGTGCTCAACGAACACCCCCTGACCGTCCACTTCGCCAACGCCGCGGCGGCGCCGGTTCGGCCGCTGCTGCTCTACACCACCGGCGACGGCGGCTGGCACCGGAAGGACCTCGCCCTCTACCGGCAGATCGTCTCCTGGGGATACCCGACCGCCGGCTTCAGCGCGCCAGAGTACCTGAAGCACCTCAAAGGCCGGGACGGCACCACCTCGCCGGACCGCCTCGGCCAGGACTACGCCTCCATCATCAGCTTCGCCCAGGCGCGCCTCGGCGTGCCGCCGGCGACGCCCGTCATCCTGGTCGGCGTTTCGCGCGGCGCTGGACTCGAAGTGATTGCCGCCGGCCGCCGCGGCGTCCATCGGCTGCTCGGAGGCGTGCTGGCGATCGCGCTGACCAAGGAAGAGGAATACGTGAAGTGGTTCGGCCTGCGGCGGCGGGCGCCCCTCCCGCCAAACCCGGTGATGGTGGAGATCTACGACTACCTGCCCCGGCTCGGCGGGCTCCCGATCGCCGTCGTCCAGTCAACGCGGGACCAGTTCCTGCCCGCCGGACGCGCCCTCGGCCTGTTCGGCCCGGACACCGCCACCCGGCGGTTCCGCGCCATCGATGCCGCCAACCACAATTTCGGCGGACGCCGTCAGGAGATGTACGACGCGGCCCGGACGGCGCTCGACTGGATCATGACGCTGGTCACGCCCGCCGCCACTCCCTGAAGCGCCCGCGTCTCAGACGCGCCGCAGCTTCGTCACCCGGCCAACCTCGACCCATTCGACAACGAAGATGTTGTCCTCGTGGTCGAAGCAGGCGCCGTGCGGACAGATGAACTGCCCGGGGATGAACGCCTCCCGCGGCTGGGCGCGGAGTGGATTGTTCCAGACCGGGGCGTTCGAGTCGCCGAGGTGCTCGACGATCCGGTTCTCCTTGTCCATCAAGGTCACGCGTCCGTGCAGGTCCGGCACCACCACCATCCCTTTCCGCTCGTCGAAATGGCACGGCAGGCGGAAGCCGGGAATGAAATCGATGTGGGCGCCGTCGAGCGTGAAGCGCTGCAGCCGGTTGTTGCGGCGATCCGCCACCACCACCATCGGCCGGGCGCCGCGGGTATCCACCCACAGGCCGTGCGGCTCCGCCAGTTGTCCGGGTTCGGACCCCTTGCCGCCGAACGTCCGCAGGTATTCACCTTTGGCGTTGTAGTGATTGACGTAATAGGAACCGTAGCCGTCGCCGACATAGATGTCGCCGTTCGGGGCGATGGCGACGTTGGTCGGGTTGTAGCGCTTCGGGGTGCCGTCGGCGGCCGGCCTGTAGACTTCGATGTCGGGCGGCCCCTGGATCTTCCAGACGATCTCCCCCTTCGGCGTCGCCTTGATCACCACCGCCTGCATCTCCGGCTGCGGCGTCTGCTTGGGATTGGCGGCATTCACCGTCAGGTACAGGAACTCGTCGCGCCCTTCCTTGCGGATGTGGAGACCGTGGGCAACGCCGCGAAACTCCTTACCCCAGGAACGGACGAAGCGCCCCTTGCTGTCGAACACCACCATCGAGTCGGCGCTCTCGCTGGTGGCGTGGACGGTGTGGTGGACGTAGATGTTGTGCTGCGAGTCTTCGACGACGCCGTGGGTGTTGCCCCAGCGGATCGA
>JAYTEJ010000006.1:0-14111 GCA_043735365.1 Acidobacteriota bacterium | reverse complement strand
GCAGATGCGGTTCCGCGAGCTCAAGCTCCGGCGCGATGTCGACTGCCCGGTGTGCGGCGACCATCCGACCATTCGCGAGCTGATCGACTACGACGCGTTCTGCGGCGTGACGCCGGCCGCGGCGGCGCCGGCCGGCGGCGGGGTCCCGGAGATCACGGCCGAGGAGCTCAAGGCGGAGATCGATCGCGGCAGCGCCCCGTTCATCCTCGACGTGCGCGAGCCGAACGAGTATCAGATCTGCCGCATCGAGGGATCGACGCTGATCCCGCTCGGCGAGGTGGCGACGCGGTCGGCGGAGCTCGATCGCAACCGCGAACTGGTGGTGCACTGCAAAATGGGCGGGCGCAGCGCCAAGGCGGTGGCGCTGCTGCAGGAGCGCGGCTTCACCCGCATCCGCAACCTCAAGGGCGGCATCCTGGAGTGGATCGACAAGGTCGATCCGACGCAGTCGAAGTACTAGCGCGCCCCGCCGCCGCTACTTGCGGCGATCGGGCAGCCGGCGCTCTGACGGCCCGTCGTAGATGTGGTCCTTCGGGTCGATCTGGCGCATCGGCTGCTGCCGCTCCCGTTCTTCCTGCGCCTGCGCGGCGATGCCCGGCACCCGAGAGATGATGAACAACGCGTTGGCGACGTCGGGGGGCATGCCGAGGTCGCCGCACACCGCCGCGATGGCGCCGTCGATGTTGACCGGGACCGGCGGGTGCCCGCCGTGGGCGGCGCCGAGAATCATCTCGACGGCGCGGATCATCTGGATGTGCCCACCCTCGACCTCGAGCTCGAGCGCCATCTGAAACAGCCGCGCGGCTCTCGGGTCGCGGGTGTGGAAACGATGGCCGAAACCGGGTATCGGGTCGCCGGTCTCTTCCCAGCGCGCCACCATCGCTTCCGCGGCGTCGCGGTAGCTCCGGCCTTCCCGCACCAGCACCAGGCCGGCGTCGAGAAATGCCATGCAGGTCTCGATGTCGCCGCCGTGGTAGCGGCCGAAGCCGAGCACCCCCGCGGCGACGCAAGCGCGCAGCGGCGCACCCGCGGTGGCGGTGTTGCGCGCCGCCAGGGTGGACGGCGGCGTGGCGCCGTGGTCGATGAAGGAGACCAGCATCGCTTCCATCAGCCGGCCGATGCCCGGCGTCGGGCATTCACCCATCAACAACAGATAGATCGCCTCGCCGAACGTCAGCCGGCCCATCAGCTCGTCGAGCGGGTAGCCGCGCACGAGAATCCGGTTTGGCGCGATGCCGGTGAGTGCGGTGCGCCACTTCTCGTCCGGCAGCCGCTCCTGGCTGCGGCGCTCCGGCACCCGCGGACGGCGTTCGGACGGCGTGGCTCCCTGAGGCGGCTTGCGGGCCGCCGGCTTCTGGCCCGGCTCCTTCATGGTGTGTCTCGCTCGCCCCTCATGGTGTTCCATACAGCCGATCGCCGAAGTCCCCGAGGCCCGGGAGGATGAACTTGTGGGCATTGAGCCCCTCGTCCACCGCCGGGGTGAAGATCTCGACGTCGGGATGATGCCGCTCGACCAGCGCCACGCCTTCCGGTGCGGCGACGATACAGATGAGACGCACGCGGCTGGCGCCGGCCTTGCTCAACAGGTTGAGGGCGGACACCGCGCTGCCGCCGGTGGCCAGCATCGGATCGATCATCAGCACGAAGCTGCTGGACAGATCGCCCGGCAGCTTTGCGTAGTACTGCGACGCCACCGCGGTCAGCTCGTCACGCTGCAGGCCGATGTGTCCGACCCGGGCCGAGGGCACCAGTTCGAGCACCGCATCCAGCATCCCCAGCCCGGCGCGCAACACCGGGACGACGACGACGTCGCCGGTGACGCGGCGGGTCGGCGCCGGCCCGAGCGGAGTGGTCACCGTGCCTGATGTCGCCGGCATGTCGCGGGTCGCTTCCGCGGCGAGCAGCAGGCTGATCCGTACCGCCACCCGCCGGAAGAGCTCCGGCGGCGTCGACGCGTCCCGGAGCGTCGCCAGGGCGTCGTGGACGAGCGGATGCCCGACGAGATGCAGCGGCACCGGTTCACTATACAAAAGCGGGCCGCCAAAAGGGAAAAGAGAAACGGGATAAGATCGACGGCCATGAGTGCGCGTCTGCTCGGCGTTCTGCTGGCCGCCGCCGCCCTTGCGGGCCAGCCCGCGCGGCGGCCGGTGTCGCTCGTCGTCACCGGCGGCACGGTGGTGACAGTGGACGGCACAGGACGCGTCCTCTCGCCGGGCGCGGTCGCCATCGATGGGCGCGACATCGTCGCCGTCGACACCCCCGCGGCGATTGCCGCCCGCTTCACCGCCGCCGAGTCGATCGACGCCGCCGGGCAGATCGTCATGCCCGGCCTGATCAACACCCACACCCATGCGCCGATGGTCCTCTACCGGGGCCTGGCGGACGACCTCGCGCTGATGGACTGGCTCCAGCAGTACATCTTCCCGGCCGAGGCGAAGACGGTGACGCCAGGGTTCGTCCGCGCCGGCGCCCGGCTGGCGGCGCTCGAGATGATCCAGTCGGGGACGACGACGTTCGCCGACATGTATTACTTCGAGGAGGAGATTGCCGCGGTCGTCAAGGCGGCGGGGATGCGCGGCGTCCTCGGCGAGACGATCATCTCCTTCCCGGTTCCGGACGCGAAGACCCCGGCCGACGGCCTGGCGCGCGCCGCGGCCTTCATCCGGCAGTTCGCCGGCGACGACCTCATCGTCCCGGCGATCGCGCCCCACTCGATGTACACGCTCGACGGGCCGACGCTGACCGCCGTCCGGGCGCTCGCCGACCGTGAGCACGCGCCGGTCCTCATTCATCTCGCGGAAACCTCGACCGAGGAGAGCGACTCGGTCAAGGCCCACGGCGCCAGCCCCACGGCGTATCTCGAAGGGCTCGGCTTCTGGGGACCCCGCACGCTGGCGGCGCACGGCGTCTGGTTGTCGCCGGCCGACATCGCGATTCTCGCCCGGAGGCACGTCGCGATCTCGCACAATCCCGAGAGCAACATGAAGCTCGCCAGCGGCGCCGCGCCCGTGGTCGAGATGCGCGCCGCCGGAGTCACGGTCGGCCTCGGCACCGACGGCGCGGCCAGCAACAACGATCTGGACATGTTCGAGGCGATGCGCCAGGCGGCGTTCCTCGCCAAGCTGCGGACCCGGGACCCGAGGGCGGTGCCGGCCCGCGCCGCGCTCGAGATGGCGACCATCGACGGTGCCCGGGCGCTCGGCCTCGATCGCGAGATCGGCTCGCTCGAACCAGGCAAGCGCGCCGACCTGATCGTGGTCTCGATGTCGGCGCCCCGGCAGACGCCGATGTACGAGCCGCTCTCGCATCTGGTCTACGTCACGCGTGGCGACGACGTGCGGACGACGATCGTCAACGGCCGGGTGCTGATGCGGGATCGCCGGATGCTGACGCTCGCGGAGACGGAGGTGCTGGCGGAAGCCCGCCAGCGCGCCGCGGAGGTACGGGCGGCAATCAGGAAATAGAGTCTCAGGGGGCCAGGGTGCCAAAGTGCCACGGTGGCAAGGTGAGGGAATGAAGATTCTGCTGGATGCGGCGGTGATTCAGGCGCGGGTGGGGGAGATCGCCGCTTCCATCGAGCGGGATTATCCGGCGGGGGAGGAGATCCACCTGGTCGGGGTGCTCAAGGGGGGCTTTGTCTTCATGGCCGACCTGGTGCGGGCGATGGGGCCACGGGTGACGCTCGATTTCATCGCGGTCTCGAGCTACGCCAAGAGCACCAAATCCTCCGGCGAGGTCCGCATGCTCAAGGATCTGGACTCCGGGCTGGAAGGCCGGCACGTCATCATCGTCGAGGACATCGTCGACACCGGGCTGACGCTGACGTATCTGCAGGACATCCTGCGTGCCCGGTCGCCGAAGTCGCTGCGGACCGCCTGCCTGCTGAGCAAGCCGTCGCGCCGGGCGGTGCAGGTGTCGGTCGAATACGTGGGCTTCACGATTGAGGACCGCTTCGTCGTAGGATATGGCCTCGACTTCGCGGAGAAATTCCGCAACCTGCCGTATATCGCGGAGCTCGAGGAGCCCGCCAGCGCGGGCGACTGACGAGATGCAGCGATTCGAGATCATCACCGAGGCCGACGCCAGGCGGCTGGACATCGGCGTCACCGTGGAGCTGGCGGCCGGCGGCCACATCACGCCGCTGGCGCGCGACACGCTGGCGTCGCGCCGCGTGGCGGTGGTGTCGGCCGGGCCGCTGGACGGCTCGCCGGACCTCGCGCCGACGGCGGACATCCGGCGAATCGCCATCGGCACCGATCACTCGGGGCTGGCGCTCAAGGCGGCGCTCGTCGCCCACCTGCGCGGACGCGGCCTGGCGGTCGCGGATCTCGGGACGGACACGCCCGATCCGGTGGACTATCCCGATATCGCCGGGCGGGTCGCGCTCCATGTCGCCCGCGGCGAGTCCGACGCCGGCATCGTCATCGACGGCGCCGGGATTGGATCGGCGATCGCCGCGAACAAGGTGCGGGGAATCCGTGCGGTGATGTGCCCGGACCAGACCATCGCGCGCTACTCCCGTGAGCACAACGGCGCCAACGTCATGACCCTCGGCGCGACGCTGGTGGACAGCGCCGCGGCCGCGATCGAGATTGTCGATACCTGGATCGCGACGCCGATGCGCGAGGCCCGCTACATCCGCCGGCTGGTCAAGATCCGCCGCATGGAAGAACGGTTCTAATGCTCAACGCCGACGATCTGCAGCGGCTGGTCGAGATCATCACCGACGAGGTGATGGCGGCGCAGGGCGGGAGCCCCGCCGCGGCGGGGCGCTGCCCCTGCCACGCGGCGCTGTCGGACTGCTGCCCGGACCGCCTGCGCGGCGTCATCGACGCGGGCGCCTCCCGGCTCGGCATGCACGCCACCGCCGGCGCCACCGCCGGCGTCTCCGGGATGATCGATCACACCCTCCTCAAGCCCGATGCCTCACGGCCCGACATCGAAAAGCTGTGCCGTGAGGCCGCGGAGTTCCACTTCGCGACCGTGTGCGTGAACCCCGCGTGGGTCGCGACCGCCGCGGCGCTGCTGCGAGGCAGCGGCGTCGGCGTGTGCTCGGTGGTCGGGTTTCCGCTCGGCGCGACCACAGCCGACGTCAAGGGGTTCGAGACCCGCCGCGCCATCTTCGACGGCGCCACCGAGATCGACATGGTGATCAACATCGGCGCGCTCAAGTCGGGCGACCTGCGCACCGTCGAGCGCGACATCGCCGCCGTCGTCGAGGCGTGCCAGCCGTGCGGCGTGTTGAGCAAGGTGATCATCGAGGCCGCCCTGTTGACCGACGAGGAGAAGATCACCGCCTGCACGCTCGCCAGGGCGGCGGGCGCCGACTTCGTGAAGACCTCGACCGGCTTCGCCTCCGGCGGTGCCACCGCGGCCGACGTCGCCCTGATGCGCCGCGTCGTCGGCGCCGGCATGGGCGTCAAAGCCGCTGGCGGCGTCCGCGACCTCGAAGGCCTCAAAGCCATGGTGGCCGCCGGCGCCACCCGAGTGGGCGCCAGCGCCGGGGTCAAAATTGTGCAGGAATCCCAGGGCCACAACCCCGCCCAGGACGTCAAATCAGGCTATTGAACCCGGAACCTAAACCTGAACCCGGAACCCTGAACCCAGTATGATCAGATGCCGTGCCGCAGGATGCGACGGTAGAGGGCGCTGCGGCTGACCCCGAGGGCGCGGGCCGCCAGGGTCATGTTGCCGTCCGAACGGCTGACGGCCTTGCGGATCAGGAGCGACTCGACCGCGTCGAGGGTCATGTCTTCGAGCCGGACCGCGACGGCCCGCGGGCTTCGGAGGTCGAGGTCTTCCGGTCGAATCAACGGGCCGGCAGCCCTCGCCGCGGCGCGCTCGATGACGTGATCCAGTTCGCGGACATTGCCAGGCCACTCGTAGTCGAGCAGCCGCTGCAGCGCCGCCGGGTCGAATCCCGTCAACCGCTTGCGGAACCGGTGCGCATGGTGCTGGAGGCTGCGGTCCGCCAGGATGGGCAAATCGTCGCCGCGCTCCCTGAGCGCGGGAATCTCGACCTCGATCGGGTTCAGGCGTCGCAGCGGGTACTTCCCGGGGTCGGCCCTGGCGATGTCCCTGGCCGCGGCCGGCCCGGTGGCGACGATGAGGCGCATTTCGAGGCGGCGCGGGCGCGAGGCGCCCGGCCGCGTCAACAGGCCGGTCTCGACGACGTTGACGAGTACGGCCTGCAGCCGCGCGGATACGCCCGCGATCTCGTCGAGGAACAGCGTGCCGCCGTCCGCGAGTTCGAGGCAGCCGGGACCCGCGGGACCCGGGTCGGCGGTCTCTCCGAACAGGCGCCCTGCTAGTTCGCTGTCGCCCAGACGACCGGCGCCGACGGCGATGAATGGTCCGTACGCCCTCGCCGAGGCGGCATGCAGCGCGCGCGCGACCGGCGCCGCCTCGACCCCACGCTCGGCAAGAAGCAGGATGCTGACATCCGATCGCCCCGCCCGCGAGATGGTCTGCAGCAGACTCTTCATCGCCGGCGAGGCGCTGATCATCGTCGGGTCTTGGTCGCCTCGCAGCAGCCGGTTCTCAGCCTCGAGACGGCGGGCACGGCGCAGCGCCCGGCCGAGCGCCGCCTGGGTCCGGATGGCCGAGAGCAGGCGCACGGACTCCCAGGGCTTCTGGATGACGTCCCGCGCCCCGCGGCGCAGCGCCTCGGCGGCGACCTCGGCGCTCACCCAGGTGGACGTGACGATGACGGGAAGAACGGGGTCGGCCGCCTGGAGGGCGGCGAGCAGGTTCAGGCCCGCGCCGATCGGGGCGCGCGCGCAGGCGAGATCGACAATGGCGACGTCGAAGTCCTGTGTCTCGGCGGCGGCGAGGACCTCGAGCGCCGCGCCGGCCGTTTCGACCGTGCAGTGCTCGCCGCGAAGCAGGAGGCTCAGCGCATCGCGCGACTCGGGCTCATCGTCGCCGATGAGCACGCGCGGTCCCTGGGGCTCCGGCGCATGGCGAATCGCGTCGACTCGGTCGCCGGCCGCGCCAGCCGCCTGCCCAAAGCCCTCGCGCGTCGTCATGGTGACGTGCCGGTCAGTGGGCGATGTCGAAGCCGCTCTCTTCGAGCTCGCGCTCGCCGCGATGCTTGCTGCCGTCCTCCTCGACGACCCGGCCGTCGAAGAGATGGATTGAGCGATCGGCGTGGCGGGCGTAGCGCGGGTCGTGGGTGACCATGCAGATGGTCGCCCCTTCGCGGTGCAGATCGCGCAGCAGCTCCATCACCGCCTCGCCGTTCTTGGAGTCGAGGTTGCCGGTGGGCTCGTCCGCGAGCAGGATCGAGGGGGTGCCGGCCACCGCGCGCGCCACCGCGACGCGCTGCTGCTGACCGCCCGAGAGCTGGCTGGGCAGGTGCTTCGAGCGATGCGCCATGCCGACCTTCTCGAGCGCCGCCAGCACCCGTTCCTTGCGCTCCGCCGACTTCATGCCGCGGTAGGTGAGCGGCAGCTCGACGTTCTCGTAGACGTTGAGATCGCCGATCAGGTTGAAGCTCTGGAAGATGAATCCGATCTCGCGGTTGCGGACGCGGGCCCGCTCCGAGAGCGGCAGGTCGGCGACCGACTTGCCGTTGAGGATGTACTTCCCCTCGGTGGGGGAGTCCAGCAGCCCGAGGATCGACAGCAGCGTCGACTTGCCGCAGCCAGAGGGGCCGGCAATGGCGATGTACTCGCCGCTCTTGATTTCCAGATGGATGCCGGCGAGCGCGTGGGTTTCCACTTCGTCCGTGAAGAAGACCTTGGTGACGCCGTCCAGGTGGATCAACGTGGCATTGGTATTTGGCGAAGTGGTCATCATGACTCCTTGGAGCGAACGTTGCCGGTGAACCGCGCCCATGAACCGGTCGTCATCCGGCAATCCGGATGCGGTCGAACTGATCCTGCGCGGACATATCCGAGAGAATGACCTGGTCGCCGGGCTGGAGCCCGTCGACGATCTCGATCTGGCTGACGGAGCTGCGACCGAGCTTGACGTTGGTGCGGATCGCTTCGCCGTCGGCATTGAGCTTGAACAGCCCGACGGTGCTGTTCTCCTGGCCGAACGCCGGCCGGCCGACATAGAGGACGTTGTCGAGTCGTTCGAGCTGGATGGTACCGTCGATGCTGAGGTCGGGGCGGGCGCCCGGCGGCAGCGCCCCTTCGAGGATGACGTCGACGCCAACCGTTCCGCCGGAGGACGCCGGGTCCATCCGCGAGACCCGCCCCTTGACGACCCCGTTGCGGGTGTCCACTTCGGCCAGCTGGCCGACGCGGATGTCCTTGGTCTGCGTTTCGGCAATGCGCAGCTCCGCTTTCAGGTTGGTCGGGTCGGCGACGCGGGCGAGGTTGGTGCCCGGGGCGACCTGCTGGCCGCGCTCGACCGGGACGAGCTGCAGCACCCCCGACATCCCGGCCTTGACCTTGAGGTCGTCCAGCTGGCGGACGCGCAGGTCGAAGGCCGCGCGCTTCTGATCGACCTCGGCCTCCTGCGGCGCGAGCTGCGAGCTGATGCCGCTCGTCTGCATCTCCAGGCGCCGGCGGCCGATGTCGAGCCGGTTGTGCAGCTCCTCGGCGGCGCTGCGCGATTGCTTGAGCTGGATTTCGGAGACCAGACCGTCCTTGTAGAGCTTTTCCTGGGCTTCGAGGTTCAGCGCCGCGTTCTTATAGGAGGCCTCGATGCCGGCGACGTCCCCCTGCTGGTTGAGCAGGGCGCTCTGCAGCTCCTGCTTCCGGTTGACGTAGTTCGCCTGGGCCGACTGGTAGGCCAGCTGGGCCTCACGGACGGACTGCTGGAGCTCCGGGTTGCTCAATTCGAGAATGACGGTGTCCGGTTTGACCGCGGCGCCGGGTCGCAGGAGGATATTTTCGACCCGTCCCTGGGTGGTGGCCGGGATCCAGCGGATCTCTTCCGGCACGAGCGTGCCCGATCCGCGGACCTGCCGCAGCATCGGTCCTCGCTTGACCGTGTCGATCCACACCGTGGCGCGATCCACCGAGGGGGCCGCCGGCTTCAGCCGCGAGATGCCGAACGTAATCAGGACCACGGCGGCCAGGACTCCGGCGCCGATCAGGATCCGCCGGATCTTCTTCTTTCGCGCCTGGGACGGACGGGCGATATCGACCATTCATTCCTCTGCCGGACCTTCCCGCGACGGTCGGGCGTTCAGCCTGGATAGATTGATAAGTGCAATTCTGTCAGACATTTGCATGGACTGCAGGCTGGCCTCCAGCCCGTCCGACCCTGCCGCGGTCGCCTCTCACGGCCTGACCTCCGGGGGCGTCGCGCCGTCCCCTTCGGAGCAATTGGACGAGAATACGCGGTGTTCGGTTTAGAACAATCTGCATTTATCTGCTGCACTCCGTCACTGCACTCGTCACACGCCGCGGCCCCCGAAGGGCCATCCGCCGGATGTCTGCGGTTTTCAGCGGGCTCGGCGCCTGCGGTCGAGCTCTGAAAAGCGGCACGCGGTGTGCGTCCGTCACCGGACGATGACCGAGATCAACACGCAGCTGCTGTCGGAACTCGTGGAGGCGGTAAGGCAGATGCTGCGCAAGGAGCAATCCGACCGCCTCCGGGACATCTACCTCATCGGCGATATCGAGAAGGACACCGCCCGCGCCGCGATCGAGCGGCTCCGTGAGCTGGCCAACGACAGCGGCCGCCCCATCACCATCTTCATCAACAGCGCCGGCGGCAACGTCACCGACGGCCTCGCCCTCCACGATGCCATCCGCCACCTCGTCTCCCGCGGCGTCGAGATCACCATCGTGGTGCAGGGCATGGCCTATTCGATGGGCTCGGTCGTGCTGCAGGCGGCCAGCCCGGGCCGGCGGCTCTCGTTCCCGCATTCCTGGATGATGATTCACGAGCCGGCGAAGTGGGCGGGCTGGCAGTCGACCACCGCGGCGGCCCAGCATCTCGACCGGCTCAAGCAGATGCAGGGGCAGATCTATCGCATCCTCGCGGATCGGTCGGGCAAGCCCCTGCGGCAGATCATCCGCGACACCAAGCGCAACGACTTCTACCTTGATGCCAGCCGGGCGCTCGAGTACGGCCTCATCGACGACGTCCTGGGGGCGGCCCAGTCGGTGTCGCGCGAGAGTATCGCCGAGGCGCAGTCGATCGAAGCCGAGCAGGACGCGCCGGAGATGGCCGCCTCCGAACGTCCCGCCGAACCGCCGCTCGGAAACTGATCGTGGCACGCGCGTTGCGGGTTGCTGCGGCGTGACCGTGACGAGTGCGATCAGTCGGACGGGCGGGGTGCCTGGTCGTCCATGAAGAGCACGCCGGATGGGTATCCGTTCCCAAGGCTCCCGCCTTCTCTCCGCTTTGCCATCGCGTTGGTGGCGGTCGGGCTGGTCTTCGCCCTTTCCTTGGCCGCCGGCGAGACCATAGACGACGGCAGCGAGTTCCTCCTGCTGGGGACGGCGGTCCTGGCATCGGCATGGTTCGGCGGCACCGGCCCCGCGCTGGCCGCGACCGTGACTGGGGCGCTGCTCGGCGCCTACGAGGCCAGCACCGCACTCGTCGCCGATGCCGCCGCTCCCACCCACCTGGCCTTCTTCGTCATCCAGGGGTTGCTGCTCACCGGCGTCGTCTCGGAGCTGCGATCGGCGCGCCGGAGCGCGGAGCAGCAGGCCACGGAAGCCCAGGCCGCCAGGCGCGAGGGGGAGGCGGCCAACCGGATGAAGGACGAGTTCCTCGCCACCGTGTCTCACGAGCTGCGGACGCCGCTGAACGCGGTGCTCGGGTGGATCCACCTGCTCCGCACCGGAAAGCTGGATCAGGCGACCGCGGCGCGCGGGCTGGAATCGATCGAGCGCAACGTCCGTCTGCAGGCGCAGCTCACCAGCGATCTGCTCGATGTCTCCAGGGCGCTCACCGGCGAGCTGCAGCTCCATCCGCGTCCGACCTCACTCGGTGATGCCGTCCGGCAGGCGCTTGCCGCGGTGGAATCGGCGGCGCGGGCCAAGGACGTCCGGCTGACCGCGGCGATCCCGCGCGACTCGATTGCCGTGCTCGGCGAAGAGACCCGGCTGCGTCAGATCGCCTGGCACCTCCTCGCCAACGCCATCAAGTTCACCCCCCGGGGCGGCGCCGTGGACGTCGTCGTCGACACCACCGGGACGCAGGCGCGGCTGATCGTGACCGACAGCGGCCGCGGCATCGACCCGAAGTTCCTGCCGCGCATCTTCGACCGCTTCAGTCAGGCGGACGGGTCCGTCACGCGAGCCGCCGGCGGGCTCGGCGTCGGCCTGGCGCTGGTGCGCGAGCTCGTCCAGATGCACGGCGGCGAGGTCGAGGCGCGCAACGCCGAGGGAGGGGGCGCGATCTTTACCGTGCAGTTCCCGCTGCAGCCGTCGGGGCTGCTCGAACGCCTCGACCCGGACGAGGCGCCGGCGGCGGCCGTCGCCACCGCGGAGCCTCTCGACGGCCTCCGTGTGCTCGTGCTCGATCGCGACCGGGAAGCGTGCGAGTTGCTGACGACGATCCTGCAGCGGCGCGGCGCCGCGGTACGGACGACGGATTCCGTCGCCGACGCGCTCGAGGCGCTCGAGGGCTGGCGGCCGGACGTGCTGGTGAGCGACAACGCGTCGCCTGACGACGGCTCCTATTCGCTCTTCGGCCGGATTCAGTCGCTCGACGCCGAGCGGGGGGGGCGCATTCCTGCCGTGGCGCTGACCGCCTTCGGGCGCTCCGATACCCGGCTCGGGCGGCTGCTCCAGGGCGTCCACCGGACGATTGCAAAACCTATCGAGGCCGCGCTTCTGACGGCCGAAATCGCCCGCCTCGCGGGAAGGGAACGGCGGCGGGCGCAGCGCTGAGGCAGCGGACGTGCATGGCGAACATCGGCATCATGAGTAGAGACACGGGCATCCGCCGGCTGTCGGCGGGCGTCGAGCTCGGCGGCGACGGCACGGCCTCGGCGCGGGTGTGGGCGCCGGCGTGCGACCGCGTCGACTTCCTCGTCGATGGTGGTGCATCGCATGCCCTGACGCGTGAGGAGACCGGCGTGTTCTCCGGCGGGATTACCGGGGTCGCCGCCGGCACCCGCTACTGGTACCGCCTGGACGGAGAGGAGCGGCGGCCCGACCCGGTGTCGCGGTTCCAGCCGGAAGGGCCGCACGGCCCCTCGGAGGTCGTGGACCCGTCCGCCTTCCGCTGGACCGATGGATCCTGGCGGGGCGTGCCGCCGCAGGGGCAGGTGCTCTACGAGATGCACGTCGGCACCTTCACGCCGGAGGGCACATGGGCCGCCGCGATGGCGCAGCTGCCGGCGCTGGCGGACCTCGGCATCACCGTGATCGAGATGATGCCGGTTGCGGAATTCGCCGGCGCCTTCGGCTGGGGCTACGACGGCGTCGATCTCTACGCGCCGACGCGCCTTTACGGCCGCCCGGACGATCTCCGCGCCTTCGTCGATCGGGCGCACGCCCTGAACATCGGTGTCATCCTCGACGTCGTCTACAACCACCTCGGGCCGGACGGCAATTACCTGTCGGAGTTCTCGACCGACTACTTCACCGATCGCTACAAGAACGACTGGGGGCGGGCGATCAACTTCGAGGGACCGCCGGCGGCGCGCGTATTCTTCGTCGAGAACGCCGGCTACTGGATCGACGAGTTTCACTTCGACGGTCTGCGCCTCGATGCCACCCAGGACGTCAACGACGCCTCGGCCGAGCACGTGCTCTGTGCCATCGGGCGGCGGGCGCGGCAGGCGGCCGGGCCGCGCCGCGTCTACATCATCGGGGAGAACGAGCCGCAGCACACCCGGCTGGTGCGCGATCCGGGCGCCGGCGGTTACGGCCTCGATGCGCTGTGGAACGACGACTATCACCACAGCGCGGTGGTGGCGCTGACCGGACGCCGCGAGGCCTATTACACCGACTACAAGGGATCGGTGCAGGAGTTCATCTCCTGCGCCAAGTACGGCTATCTCTACCAGGGCCAATGGTACAAGTGGCAGAAGAAGCGCCGCGGCGCTCCGGGGCTCGACCTGCCGCCGCACGCCTTTGTGGCCTATCTCGAGAACCACGATCAGGTGGCGAACTCCGCGTTCGGACGGCGCCTTCACCAGATCTCGTCGCCGGCGCGTTATCGCAGCCTGACGGCGCTGACGCTGCTGGGCCCGGCCACGCCGCTGCTGTTCCAGGGGCAGGAGTTCGCGTCCGACCGGCCGTTCCTGTATTTCGCCGACCATCGCGAGGAGCTCCGCAATCCGATCCGCAAGGGCCGCAAGGAATTCCTGACCCAGTTTCCGAGCATTACCGATCCCGACGTGCCGCCGGCGCTGCCGTCGCCCGTCGATCGCGAAACCTTCATTCGCAGCAAGCTCGATCCGACCGAGCGCGCCGCCCATGCCGAGGCGCTGGCGCTGCACCGCGATTTGATCCACCTCCGCCGCGCGACGCCGGCGATCTGGCGTCCGGCGCGGGTGGACGGCGCGGTGCTGGCTTCTGAAGCGCTGGCGCTTCGCTACTTCGGGCCGGAAGGGGACGCGCTGCTGGTCCTCAACCTGGGCTGCGATCTCGACCTCAGCCCGGCGCCGGAGCCGCTGCTGGCGCCGCCCGCGGGCTGCCAGTGGGCGGTGGCGTTCAGCAGCGAAAGCGTCCGCTACGGCGGCCAGGGCACCGCGCCGCTCGGCGAAGACGACGAGTGGCACCTGCCTGGCGAGTCGGCCGTGCTGTTCACCCCCATTCCCCGGCCAGCAGACGATGACGCCCACGAGTGAATTGATGCGCACCATCGAGTATCCCAGAGACGCCGCGGCCGAGGACCCGATGCCGCGCCGCGAGTGGCTGGTGACCAACGGCCTCGGCGGCTATGCCTCGGGCACCGTGGCGGGGGTGGTGACCCGCCGCTATCACGGCCTGCTGGTGGCCTCGTTGCCGGCGCCGCTCGGACGCATGGTGATGTTCAATCACCTGCTGGAGCGGGTGCGGCTGGAGGATCGCCGGGTGCTGTGGCTCGGCGACGAGGACGAGATCTCCGGTCCGAACGCCGCCGACCGGACCGAGCACCTCCGCGAGTTCAGGCTGGAGGCCGGCCTGCCGGTGTGGAGTTACCGGATCGACGAGGTGGTGATCGAGAAGCGGATCCTGATGCCGCACGGGCAGAACACCGTC
>JAYTEJ010000005.1:0-2993 GCA_043735365.1 Acidobacteriota bacterium | reverse complement strand
GGACGCTAACATTCACCCGATAATCCATGCAGCAGCTGTCGCGACCACAGCCGGGGCTCAGTGTGTTCTTCCCCGCGTACAACGACAGCGGCACCATCGCCAGCCTCGTGATCAGCGCCCTCCAGGCGGCGCGGGAACTGACGCCCGACTTCGAGATCATCATCGTCAACGACGGCAGCGCCGATGCGACGGCGGAGATCGCCGACGAGCTGGCCCGGACCTACCCGCAGGTGCGGGTGGTGCATCATTCCCGCAACCGCGGCTACGGCGGGGCGCTGCGGAGCGGGTTCGAGGCGGCGACCCGGGATCTGGTGTTCTACACCGACGGCGATGCCCAGTACGATCCGAAGGAGATGGCGGTGCTCTGGGCCGCGTTCGGCGACGGCGTCGATCTGGTCAACGGCTACAAGATCAGCCGGTCCGATCCGCTGCACCGAGTGGTGATCGGCCGCATCTACCACCATACCGTGCGGCTGCTGTTCGGGCTCAGGGTGCGCGACGTCGACTGTGACTTCCGGCTGCTGCGGCGGTCGATCTTCGAACGCGTCCAGCTCGAGAAGAGCAGCGGCGTCATCTGTCTGGAGATGATGAAGAAGATCCAGGACGCCGGCTTCCGCATCGCCGAGGTTCCCGTGCACCACTACCATCGCGCCTACGGCAGGTCGCAGTTCTTCAACTTCCGCCGGCTGTTCAAGACCGCGGTGGATGTCGCCAGGCTGTGGTACGTGCTGGTCGTCCGCCGCGAGCACCAGCGCGGCGAACGCGGCGCGGCCGCCGCCGCTCCCCGGGATCACCAGTGACCGCCGTCGCGGAGGAGTATCTCCAGTTCTACAAGCATCGCCGGGTGATGGTCACCGGCGGCCTGGGCTTCATCGGCAGCAACCTCGCCCATCGCCTCGTCGAACTCGGGGCCAGCGTCCTCATCGTCGACGCGCTGCAGCCGGACTACGGCGGCAACCTGTTCAACATCGCCGGCATTGCCGAGCGGGTGCGGGTGAACATCGCCGACGTGCGGATGCAGAGCACCATCGGCGTGCTGGCGCAGGGGCAGGACGTGATCTTCAACCTCGCCGGGCAGGTCAGCCACATCGACAGCATGCGCGACCCCTACACCGACCTCGAGATCAACTGCCGCGCCCAGCTGTCGATCCTCGAGGCCTGCCGCATCCACAATCCGGGGGTGCGGATCGTCTATGCCGGCACCCGCCAGGTCTACGGCCGGCCGGACTACCTGCCGGTGGACGAGAAGCACCTGGTGCGCCCCGCCGACATCAACGGCGTCAACAAGGCGGCCGGCGAGTACTACCACCTGCTCTACAACAATGTCTTCGATGTCCACGCCTGCTCGCTGCGGCTGACCAACGTCTACGGCCCGCGGCAGCTGATCAAGCACAACCGGCAGGGGTTCATCGGCTGGTTCATGCGCCTGGTGCTCGAGGATCGCGAGATCCAGGTGTTCGGCGACGGCTCGCAGCTGCGCGATTTCGTCTACGTGGACGACGCCGCGGACGCCTTTCTGCGCGCCGGGGCGTCGGCGGCCTGCGACGGCGACGTCTTCAATGTCGGCGGCGACCAGCCGATCTCGCACCGCGACCTCGTCGGCCTGCTGGTCGAGACCGCCGGCAGCGGCCGCGTCCGCTACGTCGAGTGGCCGGCCGAGAAGAAGCGGATCGACATCGGCAGCTTCTACTCCGATTCGACCAAGTTCCAGCAGGCGGTCGGGTGGCGGTCGCAGGTGCCGCTGGCCGAGGGACTGCGCCGCACCATCGCTTACTACCGCCAGCACCTGTCGCACTACGTCGATGTGTCGGGATCGGACGTCCGGTGATCCCCTTCCTGCAGCTGACCCCCGGCGAAGATGCGGCAGTGGTCCGGGAAGCCATCGCGCGGGTCGTCTCGAGCGGATGGTTCGTCCTCGGCCCCGAGCTCGAGGCCTTCGAAGCGGAGTTCGCCCTGGCGACGCACGCGCCCCAGGCGATCGGAGTGGGAACCGGGACCGACGCTCTGGCGATCGCGATGCGGGCGCTCGGCATTGGCCCAGGGGACGAGGTCATCACGTCGCCGCTGTCCGCGGCCTATAGCGCTTTGGCGGTGATGATGACGGGCGCCCGGCCGGTGTTCGCCGACATCGATCCTGAGCGGCTGACGCTGGACCCCGACGCGGTCGCGGCCGCCGTGACCGCACGCACCGCCGCCATCCTGCCGGTCCACCTCTACGGCCAGCCTGCCGACATGGTGGCGCTGTCGGCGGTGGCCGACCGTCACCATCTCGCGATCATCGAGGACTGCTGCCAGGCCCATCTGGCCACCTGCGCGGGGCGCCCGGTCGGCAGCTTTGGGGCTGCGGCCGCGTACAGCTTCTATCCGACCAAGAATCTTGGCGCCCTCGGCGATGGCGGAGCGCTGACCACGAGCGATCCGGCGGTCGCCGCACGGGCACGCCGGCTTCGCAATGGCGGGCAGACGGACCGGTACCATCACGGCGAGTTCGGCGTCAATTCGCGACTGGACGAGCTCCAGGCGGCGGTGCTGCGCGCCAGGTTGACCTTCCTGCCGCACTGGACGGATCGCCGCCGCCAGCTGGCGGCGGAGTATCGGCGGCAGCTCGCCGGCGCGGCCTCGATCACCGTGCCTCGGGAGCTCGACGCCGGGCACGTCTATCATCTGTTCCCGGTGCGCAGCGCGTCGCGTGCGGCCGTGCAGGAGCGCCTGAGCGCCGCCGGCGTCGCCACGCTGGTGCACTATCCCGTTCCCATCCCCCGCCAGCCGGCGCTGGCATCCGAACGGCCGGCCGTCTGCCCGGTGGCCGACCAGGTCTGCGCCGAGATTTTCTCGCTGCCGCTTTATCCCTCGCTGCCGGCCGGGGCCGTCGCCCAGGTGGCGGGCATCCTGACCGCAGCCTGAGCCGGTGACAGGGGAACTCCGCCGTGGTCGCGCAGCCCGGTTGGCGGTCGGCGCCGCGATTGTCGCCGTGCAGTTCGCGATCTTCGAAA
>JAYTEJ010000004.1:0-4406 GCA_043735365.1 Acidobacteriota bacterium | reverse complement strand
GGCCGGCCGCGGGGCGGCTCAGATTCCCTGTGGGCTGCTGCGATGCGGTCGACGGTGCCGGCGCCGGCGGCCGGACGAGCAGCGGCCGCCGCGGCGGCGCCGGCGGGGCCTGGCCGGTCTGCGGATCTTCGACGCGGAGCCGGAGCGTCGGCGGTACCACACGCCCGGTGGGCGTCGGCAGCACCGAGCGCGGCGGCGGTGGCGGCGCCGGGGGAGCGGGCGGACGCGCGGCCGGCCGCGCCAGATTCCCGGTCGGTTCCTGCGAGCCGGCGGGCCGCGGCCTGGCCAGGTTGCCGGTGGGCTCCTGCGAGCCTGCCGGACGGCGCGCCAGGTTCCCGGTCGGCTCCTGCGAGCCGAGGGGCGGCCGGGGTCGTGCCAGGTTCCCGGTGGGCTCCTGTGAGCCGCGCGCCGGGGCCGCAGCCTGCGTGGGGCTGGCCGCGGGGGCCGCGGCATCGGCCGCGGGCTGGGGCTCTCCACCGTCGGCCGCTTCGATGCGCGGCGCCTCGGCGGGCTCCTCGGCCTCGACCGGCTCGTACGGCGCCTCAGCTTCCGCTTCGTCTGCGTAGCCGGCCGTCTCCTCCGCGTAGGCTGGCGCCTGCTCGGGATCGGCCACCGGCTTCGCGCTCTTCACCAGGCGCGGCGGCGGCAGCGGGGCGGCCGCCGGCTTCGGCGGTTCGGCAGCCTTGCCCCCCCCCTTTTTGCCCTTGGCGGGCGCGGGGGTGTCAGCCATCGAGGCGTTGGCGGGAATATTCAGTCCGCGCTGGCGAGCCATGCGCGAGACGAACTCCCGGGCGACGACCTCTTCGATCGTGCTCGAGGCGCTCTTCACCTCGATGCCGTGGTCGCGCTTGAGCAGCGCCATCACTTCCTGGCTCGAGGTATTGAGGAGCTCCGCGACTTTGTAAATCCGGACTGTTGCCATTCGTTGGAGTTCTAAGCTCTGACGTTCTAAACGTTCTACCGATATCGGTACTACTTGGCGTCGCCGTCGTCGGCGGCCACCGCCGCATTACTGCCGGCCTCGGCGGTGTCCGCCTGGGGGCTTGTCTCAGTGGCGCTGGCCTCTGCGGCCGCCTCGTGCGGCGCCTCCGGCGTTTCGGCGGCAGCCTCCACGCCCTCGGCGGCAACTTCCGCGCCCTCAGCCGCGGGCTCCGCGCCCTCGGCCGGCACTTCGAGCGCGCCGAGCACCGCTTCAACTTCGCGGCGCTTCTCTTCCTCGCTCTTGATGTCGATCTTCCAGCCGGTCAGCTTCGCCGCCAGCCGCACGTTCTGGCCCTTCTTGCCGATCGCCAGCGACAGCTGCTTGTCCTCGACGACCACTTCCATCACCCGCTCCGCGTCGTCCACGATCGACACCCGCTGGACCTTCGCCGGGCTGAGCGCGCTGGTGACGAAGAGGACCGCATCCTCCGAGTACTCGACGATGTCGATTTTTTCACCGCGGAGCTCGCGGATGATCGACTGCACGCGGGTGCCCTTCATGCCGACGCAGGCGCCCACCGGGTCGACGTCCCGCTCTCTCGAGTAGACCGCCACCTTGGCGCGGTCACCGGCCTCGCGCACCGCGCCGCGGATGATGACCGTGCCGTCGTAGATTTCCGGGACTTCCTGCTCGAACAGCTTGATCAGCAGGGCCGGATCGGTGCGCGACAGCACGACCTGGGGCCCCTTGGCGCTGCGGTTGACGCCGCGCACCACCGCCCGCACCCGGTCGCCGACGGTGTAGTTCTCAGCGCGCGACTGTTCCTTCCGCGGCAGCTGACACTCGACGCGCCCCAGCTCGATGATGATGTCGCCGTTCTCGAAGCGCTTGACGATGCCGCTCACCACCTCGCCGACGCGCTCGCTGTATTCGCCGTAGATATTTTCGCGCTCGGCCTCGCGGACCTTCTGGAAGATGACCTGCTTCGCGGTCTGCGCGGCGATCCGTCCGAGATCCTCGGTCGGTCGGGGAAACTCGATCTCCATGTCCACTTCGGCTTCGTCGCCGTAGAGCTGCTGCGCCTCCCCGAGCGAGATCTGGGTGGCCTCGTCGGTCACCGCTTCGACGATCTTCTTGACGGCATAGAGCTCGAGCTGGCCGCTCTCGGTGTTGAAGCGCGCCCGCAGCGCCTCATTCTTGTAGCGCTTCCGCGCCGCCGCCTCGAGTGCGTCCTGCACGGCGCTGATGATGATTTCCGGTTCGACGCCCTTTTCCTTGGCGATGGCGTCGATCTGCTGTAGCAGCGGGTTCATGGTGGCCATGTCTCAATCTCTATACGTCTTCAGATGCCGCCCGGCCGGGACATCCGGTCCCGGTCGCCGAACACCAGCCGTTCCTCTAAAATTCCACTTCGAGCCGGCCGCGCTTGATGCTCCCGACCGGCACGCGATGCTCTGCGCGGCCTTCCTGAAGCAGGACGACGCCGTTCTCGACACCGGCGATCCGGCCCGCGAACGCCGACTGCCCGTCGATCGGGGTCGCCGTCACGATTTTGGCCAGCCGCCCCGCGAAGCGGCGGTAATCCGCTTCGTGCCGCAGCGGCCGGTCCAGCCCCGGCGACGACACCTCCAGGGTATACGCCCCGGACAGGCCCGCCTCGCCGAGCTCGTCCTCCTCGACGTCGAGCAGCGCGCTCAGGTCGTGGCTGACGCGCTGGCAGTCGGCGACGCCGATGCTTTCTTCCTCCGCGCCCGGGCCGCCGGCGGCGTCCGCCCTGTTCGCCCCGCGCAGAATTCCGGCGCCGCCCGCCGCCTGGTCACGGGAGCCTTCGGACGCGCTGCTGGCGATGGACGACGGAAGACCCGGATCCGGCCGATCGATGACGACCCGCAGCACCAGACCGGCGGCCTCGCGGCGAAGCTGCACGTCGAATATTTCGAGCCCATAGCTGCGGGCGACGCGTGCCGCCGCGTCGCGGACGCGCGCCAGTTCAGTCCGTGACGTAAAAACGCCCCTGAAACACAAAAAGTGGGCTGAGGCCCACTCGGGTAACCTTACTCGAAGCTGCCACCCATAAATATAGCACACGGCGCGGGTTACTTCGCCGCCAGCGCGGCCGTCAGCGCGCCGTGCAGGGCTGGGCGATGAGGTCGTAGTTGCGCGCGCCGACGATTTTCGCGCGGATGAGCTCGCCGCGCGGGTAGTCGGCCGGATCGCAATCGGTCAGGAACACCAGCGGATCGATGTCCGGCGCCTGTCCCTCGAGGCGCCCCTGCAGCACCAGGTCGTGCTCGGCCGAGGGGCCGTCCACCAGCACGTCGACCTCGGTGCCGACGCGCGCTTTCTGCGCGCGGGCGACAATCTTCTTCTGCCGCGCCATCAGCGCGTTGCGCCGCCGCCGCTTGACCGCGGCCGGAACGTTGTCCGCGGCCGCGAACGCCCGCGTCCCCTCTTCATGCGAATAGGTGAAGACGCCGACGTGGTCGAAGCCGGTGTCGGCGACGAAGCCGTCGAGCTCCGCGAACTCGGCCTCGGTCTCCCCGGGGAAGCCGACGATCAGCGTGGTGCGGAGAGCGACGCCGGGGACGCGCGTCCGGATGCGTTCGAGCAGCGCCTGATAGCTGGCGCGGTGGCCGGGGCGCCGCATCCGCTTCAGCACCGAGGCCGAGGCGTGCTGCAGCGGCAGGTCGATGTAGCGGCACACCTTCTCGCACTCGGCCATGGCGTCGAGGACGTCGTCGGTGATGGTGGTCGGATACAGGTAGAGAAGGCGGATCCAGCGCAGCCCGTCGATGGTGTTGAGCTCGCGCAGCAACCGCGCGAGCGCACCGCGCTCGCCGCGGTCGATGCCGTAGAAGGTCGTGTCCTGGGAGATGAGCAGCAGCTCGCGCACGCCGCGCGCCGCCAGCGCCCGTGCCTCGCGCACGATCGACGCCTGGGTCCGGCTGCGGTAGGCGCCGCGCAGCGTCGGGATGATGCAGAAGGCGCAGGTGTAATCGCAGCCCTCGGCCACCTTGACGTAGGCGAAGTGGCCCGGCGTGGTCAGCAGCCGCGGGGTGTCGGCGTCGTAGATATACGTCGGCGGTGACGGCGGCAGCGGCACGGCCGGTGGGAGCCCCTCGAGCGCGGCCGCGGGCGCCGCAAAGTCCGAAGACCGGAACAGCGTCAACGGCATCCGTCCGCCGCCGCTCGCGGACGCGCCGCCGATCGCCTCGAGGATCCCCTCGACCTCGCCGGTGCCGAGCACCGCGTCGATCTCCGGGATCTCGCGGCGCAGCTCGTCGCGATAGCGCTCGGCCAGGCAGCCGGTCACCACCAGCCGGCGGCACTGCCCGTCGCGCTTCTCCGCCGCCATCTCGAGGATGGCGTCGATCGACTCCTGCTTGGCGTTGTCGATGAAGGCGCAGGTGTTGACGACGATGACGTCGGCGTCGCCCGCGTCAGCCGTGATCTCGTGCCCCGCCTGCTGGGCATAACCCAGCAT
>JAYTEJ010000003.1:0-3033 GCA_043735365.1 Acidobacteriota bacterium | reverse complement strand
CGAGCCCGCGGTCAGGACGGCCATCGAGGCGGGTGCGGATGCCGTCATGTTCAGCGGCGACAAACTGCTCGGCGGACCGCAGGCGGGTATCGTCGCGGGGGCGGCCGAGGTCGTGGCGCGGGTGCGGGCGCACCCGCTGATGCGGGCGTTGCGCGTGGACAAGCTCACCTACGCGGCGCTCGAAGCCACGCTCGCCGAAATCGATGCCGGGCGGGCGTCAGCGACGATCCCGGTGGCGAGAATGCTGGCGCTCTCAGCCGCGGACATCGGCGTCAGGGCATCGGCGGTGGCGGCGGCGCTGGCGCAGGCCGGCCTCGGCGTCGAGATCATCGATGGCCAGTCCACGATTGGAGGCGGCAGCGCCCCGGGGTCGGCGCTGCCGACCAGGCTCCTGGCGGTGACCCACCCGTCGCTGAGCGCCTCGCGTCTCGAGGAACATCTCCGCCGTCTGGAGGTGCCGGTGATCGCGAGAATCGAGAGCGGCAGCCTGCTCCTCGACCTGCGGACGGTGGATCCGGACGAGGACGCGGCGCTGGGCGCCGCTTTCGACGCGCTGCCGGTCCGGTAAGCGCGGAGTTACTGGGCGACCGGCAGAACGGAGAACGTGCGGGTGGCGCCGACGGGCGTGATCGACTGGCCGGTGAGGATGCCGAGCGTGGCGCGATAACGGCCCGGCGCCGCCAAGGCCGGGGCGGCGCCGCGTCCGGCCGCGGGCGTCGGTGGCACGCCGGCGGCCGGGGCGGCGGCCGCCACCGCGTCCACCCGGAGGTTCCAGGCGGCGCGCCTGACTCCCGGGGCACGGTCGACGTCGAGGCGCCGCACCTGCCGCCCGCCGTCGTCGGTAATAGTCAGCATCAGCCTCGACTCAGCCGGGAGCGCGCCGGCGACGTTGTACGTGAAGACGGCTCCGAACGGCGGATTGGGAGCGGTCCAATTTCCGCCGAGAGGCCCGAGGCCGGCGGAACCGGCGGGCGCGAGACCGGTGGCCGAGAACAGGTAGGCATCGCGCAGCGGAAACAGCTGGGTGCTCGCGGCGAGCCCCTGCAGGGTCATCTCGCGCAGGGCGCTGTAGTCGTCGAGCACGTAGAAGCCCCGCCCGAACGTCGCCAGCACCAGATCACTCTCGCCCCGGTGCACCGCCATGTCCCGCACCTGGGTCACGGGCACGCCGCCGCGCATCGGCAGCCAGCGCCCGCCGCCGTCCAGGCTGACGTAGAGGCCGAACTCGGTCCCCGCGAACAGCAGGTTGCCATCGACGTGATCCTGAATGACGGTCCAGACGTCGTGCCGGGCCGGCAGATTGCCGCTGATGGCGCGCCAGGTACGGCCGCGATCGTCGCTCCTGATCAGATACGCGGTGTAGTCGCCGCGCTGCCAGTTGTTGAGGGCAACGAACACCGTGTCGGCGTCGCGCGGCGAGGCGAACACGTCCGAGATGTAGGTCCACTTCGGCACGCCGGGAAAATCCTCGACCCGGCGCCAGCTGCCGCCGCCGTCCTCGGTCACCTGCAGCAGGCCGTCATCGGTGCCGGCGTAGATCAGCCCTTCCCGCAGCGGCGATTCGTCGAGCGCGACGATGTTGCTGAGCGCGGTGGTCGACTCGTGGTACCCGACCGAGTCCGCCGGCCAGACGCGGCCCATCAGCGGCAGCGTCTCCCATTTCAGCTGCCGGGTCAGATCGGGGCTGATGCGGGCCCAGGTGTCGCCCCTGTCGTCGGAGCGATAGACGTAGTTGCTCGCCCAGTACAGCCGCCGCGGCGAATGGGGGCTGATGATGTAGGGCGCATCCCAGTTGGCGCGGTCGCTGAACCCGGCGTCGGTAATCCGGCGCACCGGCTGGGGGCCGCGGGCGGGGTCGCCGCGAAGCGCGTCCACCGCCTGTTCCGTCACCGGCGGTCCGGACAGCCGCGGCCGTATCGACCGTACCTGTCCGGTGCGGACGTCGAGGCGCGTCAGATTGCCGTCCTGCGAGCTCGCGTAGACCGTGCGGGGGTCGTCCGGATCGCTCCGCGTCTGGAAGCCGTCGCCGCTGCCCACCATGAACCAGTCGCTGTTGCGGATGCCCCAGCGGTTGAACGTCCGCGACGGGCCGCACACCGACCAGTTGTCCTGGGCGCCGCCGCAGATGTTGTAGAACGGCCGGGCGTTGTCCACCGAGACGCGATAGAACTGCGTCACCGGCAGATTCGTGAAATAGCGGAACGACGCGCCGCCATCGTAGGTTTCGTAGAGCCCACCGTCGTTGCCGACCAGCAGGTGATCCGGGTCGACGGGGTCGAACGCGAGCGCGTGGTGATCGACGTGGATGCCGGTGTCTTCCCACCCGGCCGACGCCCAGGTGCGGCCGCCGTTCGTACTGCGCTCGACATTGGTGTTGATGGAATACAGCGTGTCGGGATGGTGGGGATCCACGAACAACTCGTGGTAGTACGCGGCACCGCCGCCCCGATACCATCGCCCGGCCGGATCCGGCGCCGCCGGACCGCTGTCTCCTCCGCGCCCGGAGGTCGGCCCTGAGGCGGCTGCCGTCCGCCCTACCCTGGACCATGAGGCGCCGTTGTCGTCCGACCGATAGAAGCCGGCCTCGTCCACCATGGCCGCCCCCGCCGGCGGCGGCGGCGCGCCCCGGCCGCGCGGGCCCTTGGCGCTGACGAGCGCGAACACCGTCGAGGGATGACGGGGATCGACCGCCAGCGCCACCCGTCCCATGTCGTCGCGCGGCAGCCCTTTCGTCAGCCGGGTCCACGTACGCCCGGCATTGCTCGACTTGAAGATGCCCCCTTCCGGGCCGCCTCCGACCATCTGGCCGACCGCCCGCCGCCGCTGGTAGGCCGAGGCGTAGAGCGTGTCGGGCGCGCCCGGACGCAGGACCACGTCGCTGACCCCGGTGTCCGGGCTGATGCTCAGGACGGCGCTCCAGGTCGCGCCGCCGTCGCTGGTCTTGTAGAGGCCGCGCTCGCCGCCCGGCGACCACAGCGGGCCCTGCGCCGCCACATACACCGTCTTCGAATCGCGCGGATCGATCTGGATGCG
>JAYTEJ010000002.1:0-7406 GCA_043735365.1 Acidobacteriota bacterium | reverse complement strand
GGTGTCGGAGCGGAACTGATCGGGAAGCTTCCGTGCGGCGACGGCCGTCGCGGCGGAGACCACCGCGAGCGGCACCAGGAGCATCCAGATCCGGCGCCAGAGAATCCGCAGGATGTCTTCGGGCTTGTATTGCTTACCGGGAAGCATTCGGTCTCCTTGCGCGGTGCACGAGCGGCGCCCACAGGCTGAGCGAGGCGGTGAGGCTCTGGCGGTTCATGTCGCGCGGCAGGCCCAGGGGGAGCAGCGCGCCGGTCTTGAAGGAATAGTGGTAGTAGGCGTAGTCGAGAGCCAGGCCGAAGGAGCGGGTCAGACCGAGGTTGACCCCCGACGAACCGGTGTAGGTGTTGAAACCGTTCCCCCCCGCCCCCGAGAGGCCGACATCGCCGACCGACGTGCTCGCGCCGGAATGGAACCGCACGCGGCGATTGATCATCCCCCCCACGCTCAGCGTGGCGGAGTCGGAGAAGAACGGATCGCCGAAGGTCTCGATGAAGCCGACGCCGCGGTCGTAGGCGAGCGAGGCGTTCCAGGTGCGGCCGATTTCGCGATTCAGCCGCGCGTTGCCGATGACGCGGTAGTACGTTCGGCCGCGGTCCGCGATCGCGGACGACCCCGTCGAGAACGACAGCGTCGTCCGGCGCGAGAACGACAGCGCCCGATTGAAGTCCACTCCGGCGTCGATGTTTCGGCCCTGGACGCTGCGGCCGCCGCCGATGGACGGATACTCGCCCGTCGTGTAGCCGTAACCGAGATGGACGCCCAGCCCCCTGGTCAGGCCCAGGCTGAAGCGTCCTCCCGCCGACCACCTGGTCAGGTCGCGCGCGGTGCCGGCGAAGTCGCTGGTATAGCGCCCGTAGTTCGCGCTGACGCTGCCGCGCCGGGAGATTTGCTGCGACAGTTCCACCGAGGTCCCATAGTTGACGTAGTCGTCGCGCTGGATGCCGAGGTCGAGATTGGCCAGGGCCGGGTCGCCGAGTCCTGGTTCGATCGCCGCGGGGAACAACCCGAGCGACAGAAAGGGCTGACGCGACACCGACTGGCTTGCCTGCAGGCGCGTCGCCTTGGCCACCTGCAGCGACGAACCGACGGACCCGCTGTAGGTGCCGACGAACTTCGTCGGCAGCGTCGCGTAATAGCGGCTGGACGAGGCGAGAGAGGCGCCGAAGCTGACGCGGGTCCGGTTGAGCGAATACTCCAGAGACCCGCCGAACTGTCCGAACCCGCCGGCGCGGCCCTGCCGCGGGTCACCTGCTCCCAGGTTGCCGAGGCTCCCGACGCCGCCGGACGATCCTGCCAGCACGTTGTCGTCGTAGCCTGCGCCAACCGAGGCGTTCATAGTCAGCAGCTGCTCGGTCTCGCCGATGCCGCCGCCGAACAACCCGCGGTACGGTCGTTCGGGCCGGGGCGGCTGGGCCAGCGCGGGAACGGCCGCCGCGAGAGTCGCGGCAAACACAAGGGACGTCAGGAAGAGGTGCATGGTGGCCATCTGCCGGCGATCACGGAACGATGATGGTGTCGCCGGGGCGCAGCTCGATGTTCTGTTTAAGGTTCTTGCGCTTGATGACGTCCTTGTAGTTGAACGGAAAGCTCACCTGCTTGCCGTTCTCGGTGCGCATCACGGTGATGTGCTTGGAGTCCGCGTACTCGAGCACGCCGCCGGCCATGGCGATGAGCTGCATGACGTTGGTCGGCCCCGTGAGCGGATACGGTCCGGGCTTGTTCACCTGGCCGGTGACATAGACCTTGCGGCTGTTGATCTGCTTGACGACGATCGTCACCGTCGGTTCCTCGATGAACTTCGCCGCTGCCTCGGTGAGCTGCAGGCGCAGTTGATCGGGGGTCAGCCCGGCTGCCTGCACGTCGTTCAGCAGCGGCAGCGAGATCTTGCCGTCGGGCCTGACCGAGACATCGCTCGACATGTCCTTCTCGCGCCAGAACACCACTGTCAGCTGGTCGTCCGGGCCGATGACGTAGTCCGCCGGAGCCGACACACCTGCGGCGACAGGCGGGGCCGCCGGCCTCGGCGCCGCCGCCGGGATCTGCGCCTCGACGGACGTGCACACGGCCAGCGCGATGGCGGCGCCGAAGGCGGCGATCCGGTTCAGATGGGGGATCAGGAACATAAGAAACACGCTTCCAGTTTTCAGCTTCCAGCTTCCAGCTTCCAGCTTCCGGCCTGCGTCGAAAGATTCGCCTGTCGAGCTGTCGAACTGCCAGCGGATCAGCGGACATGCTGGAAGCCGGCAGCTGAGAGCTGTGCGCTACTGTCTGTACTCTTTGAACGGCACCTGGCAGTCGTGTTTGCGCAGGAAGTTGAGGAAGCGCTTGTAATCGCGCTGCTCCATGTTGAACATCCGCGCCACGATTTTGTAATTGCCGCGCGCCTCTTCGAGGCCCTTGCGCACCAGGTCGCGGACGTTGCCGCGGGTGATTTCGCGCTCCATGTAGAGCGGATACACCGCCGTCCAGAAGGATTCGCGCTCCTCCATCAGACGCTTGAAGAGATCGTCGGCCACCGTCCGGCGGCGCTCGCGCTTGGGACGGAGTGCGATGCTGTGATGCATCCGGATCTCGTTCGGGAGCTGATCGGCCTGCACCACCTCGGTGCGGCCGGTGACCACCAGCCGTTCGATGACGTTCTCGAGCTCGCGGACGTTGCCCGGCCAGGAGTACTCGAGCAGCAGCCGCTGGGTATCAGGTGCCAGCGTCTTGACCGTATAGGTATTGCTCTTCGTGAAGCGGTCGAGGAAGTGCTCGATCAGCGCCGGGATGTCCTCGCGCCGCTCGCGCAGCGACGGCACCGTCAGATGGATGACGTTGAGACGGTAGAAGAGGTCCTCGCGGAAAGCTCCCTGAGTAATCATGTCGCGCAGGTTGCGGTTGGTCGCAGCAATCACCCGCACACTCACCCGCGTGGTGGCGCGATCGCTGCCGACCTTCTGCAGCTCGCCGGTCTCCATGAAGCGCAGCAGCAGCCCCTGCATCCGCAGCGTCATCTCGCCAATCTCGTCGAGGAAGATGGTGCCGCCGTCGGCAATCTCGAGCTTGCCCTGCTTGTCGCGGTAGGCGCCGGTGAACGACCCCTTGACGTGGCCGAACAGCTCCGACTCGAGCAGGGTTTCCGGCAGCCCGGCACAGTTGACGGTGACCAGCTGGCGCGCCGCACGCGGGCTGCGGCGATGGATCGCCGTCGCCACCAGCTCCTTGCCGACGCCGCTCTCACCGGTGATCAGGACCTTCGCATCCGAGCGGGCGATCCGCTCGATTTCCTGAATCAGCTCGGCGATGATGACGCTCGACCCGATCAGCTCTCCGTTGCCTTGCGCTCGCATGTGCATATCGGCTTCCAGCTTCCAGCTTCCAGTTTCCAGCTACGCTTCGAGTTTCCAGTTTCCAGTTACCAGTTTCCAGCCCGCTATTCGCTCCCCCGCCGCAGGAACTGCTCGAGATGCAGGCGGCTGCGCTCGTCCATGGCTTCGAACGCCGCACCCATCCCGGACTGCCCTTTCGGCGCGGGACGCGGATGATGGCGGCTCAGCACCACTTCCGCCGTGAAGGGGACCGACGCCAGCCCGGCGCTGAACTGCCCGCGCGTTCCCAACGGCAGCTTCGTGTCGCAGGCGATCAACGCCCCGGTGAGACTGAGATCGAGCAGCTGGACCCGGTGGCGCAGCCCGACCCGCATCACCTCGTCCGACGCCATCGGCAACCGCGGCGATCGACGACGTTCGATGAATGAGGACACGCGCTAATTGACCTTCGGGGCGCAGTCTTCGCCCGCCATCCAGCGCTCAATCTGCACGGTCAATTCCTCCGGCACCGACAGGAACTCGACCCCAATCAAAAAATACGACCGGCCGTCCTCGCCGACCATCGGCCGGACATGCTGCACTTTGACGCTGGCCGGCGAGTGCCCGCCATTGCAGCTCACCGCGACGTGGTGGACCGACTGCGGCGGCAGCGGGATCGAGGACTGCACCAGCGCCCCACCCCGGCCGATGTCGCGCACCGGCATGCCGATGCCGGTGTCGAGCGTGCCCCACAAATCCCCGACGATCTCGAATCGCGGGCGTCCACGCCTGTCCGCCAGTCTGCGTCGCATAAATCAGCTACCTGCTACCTGCTACCAGCTTCCAGCTACCAGCTACCGGCTTCCGGCTGCCAGTTGCCAGTTACCCGCTTCCAGCTTCCAGCTGTCCCGCTGTCCCGGCACCGCTACCGCTGCACCGCTGTCCACCTATGCCGCCGCCACGGCTTCGACGTTGCGGCTGGCCTGCGACAGGAAGTCGGTCGTCGTCGCGCAGTCGCTCGACAGCACCGCGCGCCCCAGGCGCAGGGCCGGAAGCTCGTGGGTGTGGCGCTGCAGCCGCTGGCGCACGCGGGCGACGACGGCGCCGACGCCCGAAACATCGGTATGGACCAGTAAAGCGGCGATGCGCCCCTGGCCGACGACCCCGAGGACATCCGAGCCGCGCAGCTCGGCGCGCACCGTGGACATCAGATCGCGCAGCGTGCGGGCCTCGAGACGCTGCGCCTCGACGTCGATGAGCAGCATCGAGAGGCCGAGATCGAACCGCTTGGCGCGCTCGACCTCCTGGGTGATGCGTTCGACGAAGGCGGCGTCGCTGTCGATGCCGGCGCCGGGCAGTGCCTCGTCTCGGACATCCTGTTTGCGAAGCACTGCCAGCAGGACACCCCGGAGGACCACGACCGCCTCGCGCGCCCCGGCCAGCGCCTCGGGTGGGAACGACGCGCCGGAGGCCGCCGCCAGATCCAGCAGCGCGCGGTCGTCGTCGCCAAGGAACAGAGGAAAGGCGAGACGGTCACCCGCCACCCGCATCTCCCCCTCCGGCACATCCGGGTGGAGCGGCGATCCGACGGCCGCCAGCCGCCGCGAGCCGCCGGCGTCGAACAAGGTGACCGCGCCCGAGGCGGCGCCGGACTCCTTCATCACCTGGCGGAGAAGGTCGATCGCTATCAGCTCCGGCGCGCGCGAGGGCTCTGCGGCGATCGCTTCGAGACGACGCCGCACCGCGCCGCGCCGGACCGCGGCGAGCCGCGAGAAATGGGCGCCAAGCGCGTCGCCGACGACGTGAAAAATCATCTGGGCGTCCGGTGGGAGCAGCCCGCCGAGCACCAGCACCCAGTCAGCCGAGTCCTGCACCGCGATGGGGACGACCAGCGCGTCGGGCAGCGCCCAGCCAAGACCCTCGACGTCCGCCTGCAGCGTCACCCGCCGCAGCGTCGGGTCCCCGGCAATGCCGGGGTCCAGGCGCGAATACCGCTCGGCGTCCGTAATCCCCGGCAGGCAGGCGCGGAGCACCACCTCGCCATCAAGCTCCCGCCGGTAGAACCTGGCGTCGAGGTCGAACCAGATGGCCGCGGCCTGGACGACCGCGCCGGAGAGGTCGCTCTCCGACTCCATCAGGGCGATCTGGCTGAGGAAACGCAGCGCCGCCGCCGTCCGCCGCGCCTGGAGCCGCTCCTCGCGCAGCCCTTCCGACGTGGACAGCTCGGCTTCGATAGCGATGCGGAGAAAATCCACCCACCGCTCGGCCTGGTCGCCAACACCAGGCTGACCACCCGCAGCGGGCTGGCGAAAAGCCAAAAGGCCCACCGCCGTGCGCGACCCGCGGCCGGCTCGAAGCGGCTGGATCAGAAAGGAAGCGTCCGCGACATCGACTGTCCGGCTGCGGCTGGCCTGCATCGCGGCGGTGACCGCTTCCCGGGCCGGCCCCGAGGCCTCGACGGCACGGATCAGGTCCCCCCCAGCCTCCGGGACCACCGGCTGCAGGGAGGCGTCGACGACCTCGAGCGCCATCCCGTAGCGATTGCGAATGCGCTCGACAATCTGCAGGACGGTCGGTGACAGCCGCAGCGCACCCTCGGCCACCAGACCACGGCGCGCAACCTCGTGTCGAGCCCGCATGTCCCCGTGGGCCAAGGGGTTATCGACAATCATCATTACAATTCTGGTGAACGAAGCACATCAGTGCAAAGAAGTCGCCACTCCGGGGCAGACTTTTTTCAACCGGAAACCGTAAGGTAAAGGGACTTTAACGCCTTGGCTCCGGATCCTGGCTGGGTCAAGGGCCGCGAGGGGGGATTTAGTATTCGAAAACGAAAACTAAAGTCAGACAAATGGCGGATAACGTTGCGAGCCGGAATCGACGGGCCAGGCAAGGGGGAAACCGAAGCGGCCGTCTATATCCGCAATCCCCTCAACGCCATCATGGGCGTCGTGCAGCTGCTCGAGCGATGCGCGCCAGCCGCGGCGTGCCATCCGGGGCGTAGATCTGGCGGGCGTTCACCAGCACCGGCAGCACACGATCGTCGCTGCCGCGCAGCTCGAACGCGATCTCGCGGCCGAAGCCCTGCATCCGCAGCAGCGGCGCGTAGTGGGTCTCGTAGTAAATCCGGGATCCGACGGTCAGGAGGGACTGGAACGTCGCGCCGATGGTGGTCTCGCGCGACCGCCGTTGTCCGTGGCCCCCTGGCACTTTGTCCCGGTGCCCCTGTACTATTTGGCGAAGATGCTGGAGATCCTCGACCCGGGCCCGTTTCTCGAAGACGCGGCGCACTATCCGGGCGGGCACGCCGCCGGCGTCGTGTTTCCACGGTGTACCCGGGACGTCTCCGAGCTGCTGGCCGGTTCAACCGGCCCCAGCCTTATCCTGGCGATCGGCGCGCAGTCGTCGCTCACCGGCGGCGCCACCCCGCGCGGCGAACTGCTGCTCTCGACGTCGAAGATGACGCGGGTGCTGGCGTCCGCTCCCGGCCGTGTCACGGTGGAAGCGGGCCTGACCATCACCGCCCTCCAGGAGTACCTGTCCGCCGCGAACGCCTGGTTCCCCCCGGCGCCGACCTACACCGGCGCCTCGGCCGGCGGCGTGGTCTCGACCAACGCCGCGGGAGCGGCCACCTTCAAGTACGGCAGCACCCGCGACTGGGTCGAGGCGATGGTGGTCGTCCTGGCGGACGGGACCGTCCTCGACCTGACTCGCGGCGAGCATCACGCCCGCGTTGGCCGGCTGGAGATTCCTGGGACACCCGGTCCGCTGGTCGTGCCGGTTCCCGGCTACGCGATGCCCGCCGTGTCCAAACGTTCGGCCGGCTACCACGCGGCGCCGGACATGGACCTGATCGATTTGTTCATCGGCGCCGAAGGCACGCTGGGGGTGGTGACCGAAGTGACATTCAAGGTGCAGCCACGGAACACCACGGTGGCGCTGGCGCTGGTTCCCTGCCCCACCGATGCCGAGGCTTTGCGCGTGACGCTGGCCTTGCGGCACGCCTCGCTCGACACCTGGCGCTCGGCCTCAGCCTCGGGGATCGACGTGTGCGCGATCGAGAACATCGACGCGCGCTCGATCGCCATCCTGCAGGAAGACGGCGCCGACCGCCGC
>JAYTEJ010000001.1:0-3758 GCA_043735365.1 Acidobacteriota bacterium | reverse complement strand
CACGTCTATCGTCCACGTTGACAGCCCTCGCGTCCGCGTTTACACTGAATTCATCCGTACAAATCACCACGCGAGGAGTCGCATGGCACGCGTCGTCAGCCCGGATCGGGTTTTGAGCGCCCCTGTCAGTCTTCCGTCGGATTTCTATCGCGAGGAGTTCATCAGGCACCGCGAATGTCTGGCGCGGCAGCGTGAGTATTTCTCCGAAAGTGCCATCACCGGCGCCGACGAAGCACTGGGGAGAGTCCTCAACCGTCTCGAGCAGTTGTGCTCGAAGGAGGACGCCGATCAACTGATGGGCCGTCTCCTGCGCTCTTTCAATGCGGTCACCGGCCTCTCCGGCTGGTCGGACCCGAAGCAACTGAACTGACCGCGCCGGCCCGCGGCGATACGGCGCGTCGGCGCACCGATCTGCTCGCCATTCTGCGCGGCAGCGTCGATGCCGTCGAGCCCGGCGCGCTCGTGCGCACGGCGCTCAGCGGCGGCCTCCTTTCCGATCTCCTGTCCAGCCCTCTGTTCGTCGTCGCCGCCGGCAAAGGCGCATGGCCGATGGCACAGGCCTTCGCGGCGCTGTGCGCGGGCGACGGCAGCGGCGGGCGCGCGGCGCACTTCTCCCTCTCGCCCGGAGGAGTGATTGCCGGCCCGCGGGGGGAGGGAACGCTGCCCGCTGGATTGCGATGGTTCGCGGCGTCGCATCCCTCGCCGAACTGGGCGAGTGAGGCGGCAGGCCGCGCCGCGCTGGCGGGCGCGGCGTCGGTGCGGACGGAAGGAAGACTCCTGGTCCTGCTGTCGGGCGGGGCGTCGTCGCTACTGTGCGTGCCGGCCCGAGGCCTCTCGATGGACGACAAGACGGCGACCGCCGCCGCTCTGATGGGGAGCGGTGTCGCAATTGACGGGTTGAACTGCGTGCGTAAGCATCTCTCCGCGATCAAGGGCGGCCGGCTCGCGGCGGCCGCCTCGCGCTCGCTCACCCTGGCGATCTCCGACGTCCACGGACCGGTGGCGGACGACCCTTCAGTGATCGGCTCGGGACCGACCGTCGGCGATCCCACGACCTTCGCGGATGCGCGTGCGGTGGTGCGGCAGGCCGGGGTCGCCGGCCAGATTCCGCCGCGGGTGACCACCCACCTCGAGCAAGCCTTGGACGAGAAGGAGACCGAGACGCCCGCGCCGGGCGATCCCCGTCTTGCCGGCGCCGAGTACCGAATGATCGGGAACCGCGTCCTGGCGATGGCCGGGGCGGCGCGTGCGGCGCGAGCCTTGGGCTATGACGTCGAGGTGATCGCGCAACCGACCAGCGGCGAGGCACGCATCGCCGGGAGGGCGTTCGCGGAAGCGGCACTGCGTCTGCGATCGGGCGATCGGGCGCTATGCGTCATCGGCTCAGGGGAGACGACGGTGCGGGTCACCGGCGCCGGCCTCGGCGGACGCAATCAGGAATTCGCACTGGCGGCCGTTCCGGTACTGGCCGGCGCGGGAGACGTCGCGCTGGCCAGCGCCGGGACTGACGGCATCGACGGGCCGACCGATGCCGCGGGCGCGCTCATCGACGGCTCCTCTGCGGCACGGGCGGCAGCCGCCGGCGTGGATCCGCTGGCCGCGCTGGCCGATAACGCCTCATACGGCGTCTTCGGTGCGATCGGCGACCTGATTGTGTGGGGGCCCACCGGCACCAACGTCGGCGATGTGCACGTCATGCTTATAGGCGGTGCCGCCACTCGGCGGCCCGGGTAAGATGAGGCATGCGTATGCGCGGAAAGCTCATCCTCTCTGGCGTCGTGGCGCTGCTGGTCTGTCTTGGTCTGGGGTTCGCGTGGGGAGCGTCCGGCCGGATCGCGCTGCAGGCCAACCTCGACGACGCCCGGCAGCAGCTCGATGTCAGCGACGCGCGCGCCAGGATCCTGGACGCCCGCGTCAGCCTCTACAATAACAACTTCGGCGATGCCAGCCGGCACCTCGAGGACGTCAAGGCGCCGCTGCGGCGCGCCAAGGACGGCTACCAGAAGCAGGGGCGCAGCGACGCGGCCGCGTCTGTCGATGCGGCGCTCGGCCACGTCGAAGAAGCGCAGCGGCTCGCCAACAAGCTCGATCTGTCGGCCAACACCAAGGCGGCCGAAGCGCTGGACGCGATCAAGGTCGCGACCGGGCGGTAGCGGCTCATTTCATCCGCGTTGCCGTCACCTCCACGGTGATCTTGCGGTTGGTGGAGGGATCCGCGGCACGCGACAGCACCAGCGGCTTGCCGCTTTCGAGATTCACCGACAGCCGCTCGTTGAGTTCTGTCTGCCCTTGGCCGCCTTGATCGGCTCCGTCGCGGCCGGGTGTGTACTCGAGCGTGAGGTTCAGCAGAATCGAGCTGGGGTCCCCCGCGTAAAGCGTCGGGGACGCGTCGACGTAGAGCTTGACCGGCTGCCAGCGGCCCATCATGTCGAGAGGGAGTTCCGATTGCCTCGGGTTGGCAAGTCTGACCTGACCGTTGCTGCGGACGCTGCCCATCTTTCCGTCCGCGACGATCATCCCAACGACCTTCCGCACCGGCTCGCCGGGCCCGCTCTGATCGCTGATCGCCACCTCGATGGAGACGTTGCTGAGCGGCTTTGCGGGAACGGCGGGGCGGACGGGGGCGGCCTCCGCTTTGGCTGTGGCCGGGGCCTTGGCGGGCGCCGGCCCCTGCGCCCTCACGCCCGGGTGAGCCAGCAGCACGGCCAGCGCGACGACGGCGAACGGCTTGTTGATCATCTCTGGTCTCCTCAGTCCTACGGTTGCCGATCCGTGTCGGGGATGGGCGCCATCGTGAGCGGATCAAGCCGCAGCGGCAGCAGCCGCAGCGGCGAGATCTCGAGCCGGTCGGCCAAGGCCTTTGCGGCAGCCGCGTCCGCGCCGGCCGTCGCCGGTGCCGCCTCGGTGGCGTCGAACGCGGTGCCCAGCACCGGCGTCGCGGCAACCGCCGCCCGCGACCGGGACGCCAGCGCTGAAGCCGCCGCCGTCGTGGACGGCCGGGCTGGCGCCGCGGCATCGGCGACACCAGAAACGCCCGTCGGCGCCGCCACGGGCGCCATCATCTCGCGGCCATCGGGACGATCGGCCTCGCGTGCCTTGGCTTCGAGCGGGAGCGGCGGCGCCATCGCGGCGGGACCGGCCGGCTGCCGGGCCCTGTTCAAGGCCGTCATCTCATCGATCGAGGGCGCTGCCTGGCTGGCGCGCGCCTCATCAACTTCCGCCGCCTGCTGCGCCGGCTCACCGGGCGTGCCGCTGGAGAGCACAGCCGGCGTCCCAGGGGCCGCGTCGCGCTGCTCGCGCAGCAGCACACCTGCCGCGAGGATCAGGGCCAGCATCGCCGCCGCGGCCACCCAGCCGACCGAGAACGGCAGCCCCCTGCGGACCGGTGCCGCCAGCCGCGCGCGCACCCGTCCCTCCAGACCGGGGGGGGGCTCCACCTCGACGATCCGCCGCACCGCCCGATCGATGGCCGCATCCAGATGGGACGGAGACTGCTGATCACTCATGGGCATATCCCAGCGCCGTCATCTTCATTTTCAGCACGCGGCGTGCTTCGGACACCCGCCACTTCACGGTCCCGACCGGCACCGCCAGCATGGCGCCAATTTCCTGATAGGTGTGCTCGCCGGTCCCGGCCAGCAGCAGGGCGTCCCGCAGCTTGCGCGGCAGGGTCCGGATCAGACGCGCGAGGTGGCGCTGGAGCTCGGCATCGGCCGCCGCATCTTCCTGGGACCGCTCCCCGGACGGCAGCCGGTCGA